>PUNP01000933.1 GCA_003551785.1 Candidatus Brocadiaceae bacterium
GAAGACGATCGGGGCGCGCCTGGAGTTGTTTGTCGATGACTGGCTGATTGATGAAATGAAAAACCTCCGACTGAAGCTGCATTCGCCCGTCAGGCGGGAAGAAGTGCTTTCCGGGGAAAACTTCGGCTATGCAACGGTTTTCAAGGACGAGAACCTTTACCGCATGTACTACAGAACCGGCGGGGAACCTTACGATATTACCCGACTCAAGACAAAAGATGAGTACATGAAACGGGTCAGATCAAGTCCCGAAATCACGGCTTATGCGAAAAGTCAGGACGGCATCAACTGGGAAAGGCCGGAACTGGGACTGATTGAATTCGAAGGTTCGACGGCGAACAATATCGTCTGGGATGCCGAAGGCGCCTGCAAAGGCTCCTCGCATAATTTTACGCCATTTAAGGATACTAACCCCCAAGCCGGGGCCGAAGCCCGCTATAAAGCCCTTGCCGGCAAGAAAGGACAAGACGGCGGGCTGAAGGCGTTTGCTTCTTCCGACGCCATTAACTGGAGGAAGATAAGGGGGGAACCCGTGATCACCAACGGCGCATTTGATTCGCAAAACCTTGCTTTCTGGGACGAACTGCGCGGGCAGTACGTGGCGTTTTTCAGGGACTTTATAAGCACAGGCCCTGAAAAACAGGATCGGGTAAGAAGCATAAAACGATGCACATCACAGGATTTTATACATTGGTCCCGCCCGCAGTGGGTGGACTTCGGCGATACTCCGCTCGAACAACTCTATACCAATGCGGCAACTCCCTATTTCAGGGCCCCACACATCTATCTGGCGTTTCCCCGTCGATTCGTCCCCGGGCGGAAGAAGCTTGTCAATTCACCACTGAACGCCATTTCCGATCAGGTATTTATGACCAGCCGGGATGGCGGAATGCACTGGGACCGACGTTTTATGGAAGCATTCGTGCGTCAGGGACCCGATGAACGAAACTGGAGCGACCGGTCGGGGACCATTCACCGGGGTGTCGTCCCAACCGGAGAACACGAGATTTCACTTTACTGGTGTGACCGGCGAAAGCATCCGACACAGTGCATAAGGCGCGGAACTCTGCGCACCGACGGTTTTGTTTCCGTCCATGCCGATTACAGCGGTGGTGAATTCACCACGAAGCCGGTTATATTTGAAGGATCAGGTCTGCTGCTCAATTACGCTACTTCCGCTGTAGGAAGCGTGCAGACCGAGATTCAGGACCTCGAAGGACATCCTATAGAGGGGTACGAACTGAACGACCCAATGTATGGAGATGAGATAGAAGGAAGCGTGAGCTGGGATGCCGGGAAAGACGTGAGCGCTCTTGCCGGACGACCGGTGCGCTTGCGGCTTGTCATGAAAGATGCCGATATCTATGCGCTGCGATTTGGTGAATGAGGTGGAAATAGAGCAAACGAAATAAAGAGAGAACGTCATAACATAACGACAGGAGAAAGTCACATGGCAATGAAAAAGGGAAAAAAACCGGAGATAGTTGACGTGCAAAGAATTTGGGATCGGGCACCGCATAACGCTTTTACCGATCTGATACGTTTCAATGACGTATGGTACTGCGCTTTCAGGGAAGGTGAAGGGCATGTTTCCCCCGGCGGCGCTTTGCGGATCATTCGATCGAAAGACGGCAATAGTTGGGAATCGGCGGCACTGATCACTTCTGACAGCGGGGACCTGCGCGATGCGAAGCTCGCTATCAGGCCTGACGGTACGCTGATGCTCTGTGGGGCTGAATCGACCCTCTTGCCCGGAAAACCACGCCATGAGGGCATATTGCAATCACTCACGTGGTTCTCCGGGGATGGAATGAACTGGAGCGAAGGATATAAGGTCGGCGACCCCAATTTCTGGCTTTGGAGAGCGACCTGGCACAAGGGGACGGCTTATTCTGCGGGTTATGGATGCCGTACGGAACAGGGGATACTTAGACTGTATAAAAGCGCCGACGGAAAACAATTCCCAGTTCTCGTTGATCATTTGTTGGAAGGGAATTATCCGAATGAAACCTCCATTCTTTTTTCCGATGATGACACGGCCTATTGCCTGCTGCGGAGAGACGGTGATGACAGCAGTGCGCTGCTGGGCATCGCCCGGCCCCCGTACACCGAATGGGCGTGGAAAGACCTGGGCGTCAGGGTGGGCGGACCGCACATGATACGTCTTCCCGACGGGAGGTTCATCGCGGCGGTGCGGCTTTACGATGATCCCGTTCGAACAGCGCTGTGCCGGCTCGATCCCGATGCCGGTGCGCTCACTGAAATTTTGGCTTTGCCCTCGGGGGGGGATACCAGCTATGCAGGACTGGTCTGGCATGATGACATGCTGTGGTGCAGCTATTATTCCTCGCACGAAGAAAAGACTTCCATTTACCTGGCCAAAGTCAGGTTTTGATAGATGGTAACTTTTGAAGCAATTTCTATGAATTTTTGATATCTCTTACGGAGCAAATTTATGAACAGTGCAATGAATAATGATGATAATGTGTTGGCCATCGGAGACCGCCTGGAGCTTTTCGTTGACGACTATCTGATTGAACGTCTGGATGGGGCCAAGCTGCTTATGCACAGGCCCACCCCAATGCCGCTGCCGCAGTCGCCGTTCACCGGAGCCTACATGACGGTGATCAAGGACGGGGGGCTTTACCGGGGATACTATCGCCGGTATAAGCCGGATTATGACGGAGAGCGTGGTGACGGCAATCCGGGAGAGTGTACCTGCTGCGTGGAAAGCAGGGACGGTATCGAGTGGACGGAGCCGGACCTCGGTGTTATGGCGGAGAAAGACGTCGGGGGCCTGAAAAACGTCATCCTCAACGAGCCGCCGTTCGCGCATAATTTTTCGCCTTTTATCGATACTTGCCCCGGAATACGCGAAGAAGAACGCTGGAAGGCTCTGGCAGGCCATCGCAATTGCGGTCTTTACGCATTTGCTTCTGAGGACGGCGTTCACTGGAAGAAAATAAGCGACGGGCCGGTGATAGAACATAACCCTGAACTGCATGACAGAAATGCGTTCGATTCGCAAAACGTTGCGTTCTGGTCGGAAGCGGAACAGCGTTATGTCTGTTTCTTCCGTCACTGGAAAACGCCCGTCGGCGGGCCCCGCTCAATCACCCGGGCAAGATCAGATGATTTTATCCATTGGGATGATGAATCGGCAAGCTTCCGGCCGCCCAACCTTCCCGGCGAAGAATTGTACACCAGCCA
>PUNP01000803.1 GCA_003551785.1 Candidatus Brocadiaceae bacterium
ATCTTGACGTACGTCAGTACGCCCGCGCCCGGTTTACGGCTGTAAGTTGTTGATCTCACGCACACTGGCTCCTCTCGCGACGAAGTTCATGAATTAATCAGGCTAGCGGAGCGGGTGGTAAATATATGTTTTTCAACCGCCTGACCACTTAATTTTTCCTAAAAGGACATCTTCACCCTGCATCGCGCGCTTACTGAAAACGAAGGGCGCAGTTTCGTAAATTGCCGCAGCAGATAAGTGGCTCAGACAGGCGGATTACGCCGCGTGATTCACTTCGTTCAAACATGGACTTCGGAAGAACAGAGGATAGCTTTTTCAAGCCGCAAAGCGAACGACTTCCAGTTCGGTGTCTTTGTTTCGCACTTTTTCGATAATATTATCGATGGCATCAATAATATTATCAGCAAGTAAAATTTCACCACAGGAATCACAAATTCGGCATGGAGTGTTCTTTACGATGAGCACCTGATGCACGTCAAGCTTGAACGGCAGGTCAGTAATTTGATCTTCCAGTTTTTCACTTCCGCAACGATGGCATTTCATGATTTTTTCCTTTCTGTAAAATCGGACTTCCATTGTTCGGGATCAGGTTTGTATAACGTTATAAATCTTACATTATTACCTAATTTATCAAGTCCGATGACTATATGAATAGGTTGTTTATCAGGGCCATATATAAGGCAGAGACAGCTGGGGAATGGAAAATCATCTTCATACATTTTAATTATATTTGTAGTATTAATATACGGAATTACGCTTTTGCGGGAAATTGAACGTCCGGCTAATCGCATATTGGAATGGTAAGTCCAGTAAACGCGACCATGTTGCACACATTGCTTTATGAAATCAAGATTGTCTTGGATATTATCATTCATTTTTTACAAAAATAGTATTGCACATTGCGGCTAAGCCGGTGTAACTTACTGCCTGGATGATGGTTATGATTTCAAACGGGGGTTGTGGAGGGCTTAGAACCATGATTTCGGACCGAAATCGCGGGTTTTAGCCGTTGAATGCCGTTTTTTGCCGCGGAGTAGGCTTAATAAGCGAAAGAAGATACCGTCATGAGGCATTTCTCTCACTGGCGTGAAGGAAAGTCAAGCCGATGACCTCGCCTTTTTCATATCTAATGATTACATCATCTTCAGTGAATTCCGAATCATCTGCATGACTGGGTTTTTTGAAATTAATATAGAGAGTATCCGCTTCTGCATCGTATGAAGACCAAAGGTATTTACCAGGGGTCTTTTTAACGGCAGAGATCAAATGTTCGTAAGGGGTTGTAGTTATCGTGGCCATATCTGTTTTCTCTTCGTTAAAGATTGATACCTTTTTGTCAGGAATGCTGTTATAGGGGTCTGTCCCTGCTCATAAGTCGTAACATATTGCGCTGCAACAACCGGGCTTCGAAAATCTGGCCTTAGAGCAATATTCCTTGCGGGTGTTTCTGAATTTTACGTCCTTTTGGGATCGAGGAATTTCAAAATGCTTCGGACGTAGATCCGGAAGTTTTGTAGATGGGTTGTAACAATTGTAAACACTATATTCCAATCAATCTCCTGATAGGCATGGACGGCCGTATTCCTGAAGCCTACAGCCCGGATCAGGCATTCCGCATTATCGACATCAATGATATTGTGCTTTGCAAGCTCCCGAAAAGTCTCGGACATTGTATCGGGGACAGGCAGATTACGTTTACCGATAATCTGTAAGCCGATATCTACGCACAACTGTACGGCTCGTTCCAGGTTCAGGACAATGATATCCTGTAAATCTATGTCTTCAATCAACTCCGTTACGTCGGCCGGGGTTTTGGTCTCTATACGGGTGACGCAACGCCGCAAGCTTTCGATTTTATTCAATATAACTTCGTCAGACATTGGCAAACCTTTCCGCGCGTTCACGTAATACAGAATGGTAATAAGGCATTACATCTTCCTGATTATAGACCAATCGTTCGAGCAGGCGAACAAAAGCCTGCGGATTCTTTTTTATAAGCACCTTGCCCCGGCACAGTATTTCTTTGAGAATAACCCCGCTTACCGCGGATAGATCAACCAAGTCAACAGGCAACGAAAGGCGCTTATCCAGACGTTCAAGAAGGGCTAAACGCCTTTCGGTCGAAAGGGTGCAATCATACAAAACCGCCAAGTCGACATCGCTGTCCGGGCGTAACTTGCCCGTAACAGAGGTGCCGTACAGAACTGCAACCATCAAATCGTCATCCTTTGACAATTCGAGTGTTATAGCTTGGCTTATCGGTTGAATGTCAGGTTTCATATAGCAGTTATTATGATAGCGAAAGTTTTCCCATTTTTCCGAACTGAGCAATTAAAGCCCCACGATTTTCATGGAGCCGGTGAGCGGTCGCCGGTCTCCGGCGGAAAAAAGTGAAAACTTTAGATTCCAACCGGCGGTCGGTTGGCAGAATATAAAAAGTTCCTGTATCGGGGTCAGTATCCGCGGGACTTTGGACCGCAGGAACAGGCTGCATTTTATCAATGCTTTTTCCCCAGCAAGGCGTTTATGATTTGCTGAGCGCTGTTGCCGTCGCCGTAAAGATTTGCAGTTTCTATTGCACGATTACGGGATTGGGCGAAGGCTTCCATCCGGTGTTTCTTCTCCAATAACAGAGAGGGCACTCATAATCTCAGCCAGCCGGTCGGGGTCGTCGGTGTTTTCGGCTCGATTTTTATTGGGGACGTACGTATGCAACTTTTTGCAGGGGAAACGATAAACTAAAATATTTGCAAAAATAATGGCTTTAGATTAAAACTGTCCGAGGCTGGCGATTTGTGCTAAGGGATTTTTATTGGGGACAGTTTAATAGCCACAAGAAACACCCGACTTCGCAAAGCCTTCCGCCTTCGCCCTTCGGGACTTTCGCCTACGCCCTTCGGGACTACGGCGCAACATGCCGGCGCGATAAAACGTCGTGGCATGCAAAGAGGCACGAAAATTTGAACAGAAGGTAACGAAGGGAACGAAGGGGGGTGTATATAGTAGGGTCGGCGTCTCGCCGACCATTTCATTTCCGACGGCGGGGACGCCGTCGCTACTTTGCTATCCGACAGAAAAATTGGGGACAAAAAAATGGGGGACAGGAGAACGGAAGAAGAATCACTGATCTTCACTAATGGGGCAGGGGGCAATTTCAACCACTGATGGACACTGATAAACACTGATGGAGCAATTTTTTGAACAGAA
>PUNP01000825.1 GCA_003551785.1 Candidatus Brocadiaceae bacterium
ATCCACCGGTTCGGCCACCGCCGTATCAATATCCGGTGCTTTCCCCCCCTTTTCCCTGATAGTATCCAGAGTTTTACCGATCACGGACAGGGCTCTGACACCGAGTATCTCCACCTGAAGCATCCCCGTTTTTGCAACGTCCTGCCTGTCCCATTGTGTCAGCACATAGCCGCCGTTGTTGACCTTGCAGAGTGGCAAATCCTTACAAAGGGGTCTGTCGCTGACAACCATATTTGCAGCTGAGGGAACGACAGCACGCGGAAGACCTTCAATTTTTTGCGTAAATTCCAACATCCGGCCTGCAGCCCTATTTTCATCCGACATTTTTCGGATTTCAGATGTATCATTCAGGCTGAGCTCGATACTGTTTTGTCCGGGAGAATAACAGATCAATGTTCTCATATAATCGACTTTTTCCGCTGGAACCCCCATTATCTGTCCGACATCATGTATGCAGTTTCGGGCGGAAAGACGACTGTAAGTTACGGTGCCGGCGTGGCCCCTTTTTCCCTCTCTGTCCACAACATATTTTGTTAAAACTTCACATCCATTTTCGCAAACGAAAAGCGGTATTTCCGGGACGTTGGGCCCCACCGAATCGGTGAGAAACTCGAAATCCAGGTCGAAATCGATGGGATTTATGCTCGTTAGTCCTATCGCATATGCTGCGAGGCTTGTCTTTAAGCCACCTCTCAGAACATATACCAAACCCTGCTTGCGGGCATATTTCGTATAATCATATGCGATCAGAAACATATCTGCATATCCGTTCTTCTCGATTATGTTCAGTTCATCATCCAACCGATTGTGCATTGTCGGACCAATCGCGCCGTATCGTGTTTCCAAACCTTCCGTCGCCAGCATGCGCAGGTACTCCATGTTGCTGTCACAGCGTTCCTGCCGGAAAACCGGAAATTTCAGGCTCATATCGAGTTCAACATCGCACATCTCTGCTATTTTCAGGGTGTTCTCGATAGCCTCCGGATTGTCGGGAAAAAGCCTTGCCATCTCCTCACCGCTTTTGAAGTAGCGGTGATCGCTGTCATACCTGTTCTGCTGCAGTCCTTTCCGGTCCTTATTCTCTCCTATGGCCCTCAGCATATCATACGACTCTTTATCTCGCGAACACAGGTAGTGAGTATCGTTGGTTGCTGCAACAGGGATATCCATTTCTGCAGCGAGTCCGGTAACCTCAGGCAGAACCCTTTTCTGCTCTTCGAGTCCGTGATTCTGGAGTTCTACGTAAAAACTGTCTTCGCCGAAGATCGAACGCATATTCTCCAGCCACTGGCGGGCCTGGTCGATGCGGCCGTTCAGTATTAAATGGTTGAGCCGACTTCTCATGCATCCGCTCAGGCATATCAGGCCCTCGTTGCATTCTCTCAACATATCCATATTCATAGTTGAACGGAATCGGCCCTTTTCAATAACTGCTCTGCTGGATATCCTAAAAAGGTTCTTAAGTCCTTCCTGGCTGCGCGCAAGCAGCGTAATGTGGTGAACATTTCCCCCGCAATTATCTGCCCCGCTCTCTTCATTACCCGACGGTATCAGGCATCCTTCATATCCAATAATAGGTTTCAGTCCATATTTTTTGACGGTATTGTAAAACAGCACAGTCCCGGCCATATTGCAGTAATCGGTCATGGCAACGGCTTTCACACCCCTATTTTTCGCGAGCCTTGCCAGCTCTTCAATACGACAGACACTGTCCATAATACTGAATTCCGTATGGTTATGCAGATGGCAGAATTCTTTCATTTCACATCGCTCCTTGATAATAGTAATTTACTTGCTTTTCAGCTTTTCGAGTATATATAATAACACATCACACGGGTCATTTAGCGTCACGGGTAGAATTTTTTTCTGATTTACCTTAAATAACATGTTTTTTTTCCGAAGGGGGACTCCATTTGACCCTCCTGATGATTTATAATACAGTTAAAGTAACGATATTCGATTGTATTTTTCAGGAACAATGTCATGAGTAAACCGAAAAAGAAAAAGCCAAAACAGAAATATCCGAGCAAGTTCATGATGCAGTGGCGGCATATCAGTGTCATTGACCGTGAAATACGCCGGGGCAATTTCCCCAGTGCGCCGAAGCTGGCCGGGATACTGGAACTTTCCGATCGCACCATCAAACGTCACATACATTTCATGCGCTGGGACCTGGGTGCGCCTATCGAATATGAATCATCTAAGAAAGGTTATTACTACAGAGAAGACGATTGGTCACTGCCGCCTATCAGGGTCAGCGAGGGAGAACTGTTTGCTGTCGTGCTGGCCGAACGGGCGCTGCGCGGTATGCACAACCACCCTATCGCCACGAAAGTTCAGCAGGTTTTCAATAAAATCGCCCTTCAGCTACCCGATGAGATTGAGATTGATCCCGAAACATTAGCTGCTGATGTAGGGTTCGAGACGGAATCCGTAGCACCACCGGATCCGGAAACGTTCGGTTTGATTGCCAAAGCGCTCAGGGAAAACCGCACCATTCAGATGACCTACTATAAACTCGGTGCGGATGAGACTGTTGAGAGAACCGTCGATCCCTATGCCATGCGGTGCATCAAGGGCGAATGGTATCTGGTCGGCAGGTCACACGGAAACAATCATGTGCCGATATTCCACGTCGGCAGAATCCGCAATATTGACTTAACAGATGATAAATTTGACCGGGATGAAATAGATTTCGATGCGGACGAATATTTTAAAAACAGCCTTGGCGCAAGTAAAAGCAATGAAACGGTTGAAGTCAAAATTAAATTCTTCGGCTGGGCTGCCCGGTATGTCGCAGAAAGGCAGTGGCATCCAGATCAGCAAATCAGGGAGAACAAAGACGGAAGCGTTGTGCTGAAGATGCGGGTCGGATGGCTCACTGAAGTCTGCATGTGGGTAATGGGGTTCGGTTCGTCGGCAAAGGTCATGGCGCCGCGTAAACTGAAGGATATGGTAAAGGAAAGCCTTTCGGACACACTGGGGTTATACGAGGATTGAAGCGCAGAGACGAAAGGGGAGGAAAATCCCGAGACACAAAAAAAGCCTCAGAAGGCTTTTGAAGGCCATTCTGAGGCTTTTGAGTATGGCGAGGCCGAAGGGACTCGAACCCTCAACCTTCGGATCGACAGTCCGACGCTCTAACCAAGTTGAGCTACGGCCCCATCACTATGATTAACATTTTACAAAATTTTAATTATGCA
>PUNP01000665.1 GCA_003551785.1 Candidatus Brocadiaceae bacterium
AATGGGCATTTTTTTGTCTGGACAGAATGCCTATTGCCTTGTTACGATCCAGCAAAAAAAGTGAGGAGTTGGTGAAAAGATTCACCAGAACCCGTCACAAACACAACCCTTTCACATAAAAGGTACTTATGAAAATAAGAACAGGTGATGTGACGGGTTGAATACTTGTCTTAAACTTGCGTTTATAAGGGCTTTTAAATAACAGGGAGGCAAAGAACAATCCTCATAAATGGGACAAAGATCCGGCTTAAACCCTTCAACTGTTCACCGATGCAATTACCCCCTCCAAACCAAACCTTTACAGCATAACCAACTGTTCACGGAACCGGTCACAGCTCCACCTTTGCCTGAGGATTGTTCACCAGCCGGAAAATGCACAGCGTGCCGGTAACAGAGAAGTTCTTGTCAATCTCGCATAAACACGGAGCTCAAACCTTTTCATAAAGCTGAAATTAAAAAAGAGCTTACAAAAAGCTGTTTTGGTTGCCAAGAATGCGTTATATGCCCATTCAATAAACGTTATGTTTTCTGTCAATTATTGATATACTTGTTTTGCAACGTATTTATTTGGTTCCTTATTCTGTTTGCTCGCCTGCGGTAATTGCTTATTTTTCTATCATATCTCTGCCGTATAGGCTGTATAGGATCTAAATGTCCTACTCTTGCTAGCGCTTGCACTTTCGCATTTTTTGCTCTCCTTATGTTGTTATTAATCATACGTAATTCTCTTCTTAAATGTTGAACATTAGTAATGGCCTTTCTTCTTGTCCATTGTTCAAAATCGGCTTTTTTGTGTGCATAATAGTTCTGTCCCAAATTAGTATACTTATACAATATTTCTGCTTCTTCTTCAAGAAATTCAGTACACCATTGTGCTTGATGCAAATCTTGCTGAACTTTATTTAAAGCTTTTGCCATTTCGGCAAATAAGGCCTCCATGCCAGCAATTTCTTTTGCAAAACTCTCAGCGTCACCAATTCCGGAACCGATGAATTCATCCAGCAGTTCTTCCTGTATTCTATACCATTTATTACGAAAAAAATCTCTTCGTGCTTTTTTGTCCGGGTGAGTATAAGCGTTGGGTTCAGGGAAATCAATTTCGAATAAAATTCTCATGAAAGTATATATATCCGCCAACTTTCGGCTTTGGTTCATAAATGGACGTTCTTCCCATTCAGCTCCCGCCAGCCTGGCTCCGAACCGGCGTGGTTTCTCTGCAAATGTTCCAGTAGTCACCCAATCATTCGGAGGTGCAGGGCGATGAACCTCTGTTGATACACCTATAACCAATTCCTCTTCATTAATTATAGGACCACCGCTGTTTCCGCGGACTATTTCCGCATTTATTTCCACCTTGTCCGAGCCGTAACCCTTAACCTGGCCTTCAAGCGAACGAATAATTCCTCTGCTTTGGGAATCTCCCAAAGCCCGTATGCTTTCTCCGTAAGATGGTGAATCATAGCATAAATTAAACACAGAAATGTTTTGGTCCCCGGGCTCTAATTTCAGTCTGATCAAATCCCTATCGGGAACCACTTCATAACTGATCGGATTAATTTCCTCTCCGCTGACGGTGGTGAAAGATGTCCCGGCTGAGCCTGAAATTACATGCTGATTGGTTATCAAATAAATTCCGTCCTCCATCCGGGCTATAAAGCCGCTGCCAGATCCTCTTCTTTTGCCACCCGGCATTGTTGTTTCAACAAAAACTACAGCATCTTCAGGTGTTGTTTCGGCGGTGATATGTCTTTTGATTTCATGTATATTTTCAATTACTCGCTTATAGGTCAGCCATGCCTTATACCAGTCATGATTCTCTTGAGCTTCTTCGGCCAACTTCCAATGTTTCTCCGCATTACTTGCCAACTCTTCAGTCTTTAAGTCAAAACCGCCTTTAGAAACCGGCATATTTTTAAAATCTTCCAGTTGATACTTACTTCTTTTACGAATTTCCATCACCTTCCTTTGACTAACAGAGTCAAACTCTGACTGCAATTCGTTGATCAGGCTTGCTTCGGCATTCTTTTTCTCCAGTTCATCTATCAGCTTGAGGGCTGTTTCAAGTTTGCCTTCAGACAGCGCATCCTTTGTGCGGTTTTCAAGTTCAGAAATCTGTCCACTCCTGAGATCTTCTTGCTGTATATGTTCTTCGTATTCTTCGGAGAGCGTTTTTAACCGCTGAACCAGTTCCGGGTGATCCTGCTCAACTTCGCCGGTGACAGGAATTTGTTCTTCCACAATTTCAATAACCTTCTGCCAGCGGGCTTCGGCTTTGGCGGATTCCGCATCCTCTATCGCAGATTCGATTTCATCGATTTCAGTAGAGATTTCAGATGAAGAAGTGTACTTCTGCCATCCGTAAAGTATCCCGAATGCCGTAACTGCTGCCAGCACGAAAACGACTGCCGTTATGCCCAGGATTTTAGCGTATCCAAATGAATTTCCATCCGGAGTAATATTACCCTGACTTGCTCCGCACTCGGGACAGAAATGCACTCCTCTGGTGATTTTTTCGCCGCAGTTTTGGCAAAATATCATATTTGAAGAGGAAGGTGTTTCCGCCGCAGGCTGTTTTTTTAATTTTAGTTCCTGCGCAGTTTCTTCTGAAGGAACTTTTATTGATTTTGCACAGGATGGACATTCCGCCGATTGGCCGGCGATTTCTTCCGGCGCTTCAACATGCTGATTACAATTGGGACATGTAAATTGTTTATTCATTTCCCAGTCTCCTTTTCATGTTTTTATGCTGTTACTTTAATAATCTTATTATTAATCTACAATGATATAGTGATTTTTCAAGTTTTAGTAAGATTAATAATACACATATATAAATTTCTTATAAGTAAAAGAACCCACTGTGACTCTATAACTACCCCTGAGTTCTCTTCCCACAGCACCTTCCTTCAACCTTTCTCTTTCCCCTGAACCTGTCCCCTTAATTTCCCCCTCTTTTTTTGTCATAATAACATGTGGGCCCGCTAATTATCAGGCGGGCTTTTTTTATGTTCGCCAACCTTAAAACCTCAACCATGAAAGGAGCCGTTATGAACGAAGGGAGCGGCGGTTATTTTCTGATATGGCGCAGCCATGAAATACACCCGACTTCGCAAAGCCTACGTCGCGGCATGCAAAAAGACACAAAAAACCGCAGATTACGCTGATACACGCAGATAAAAATATCCCGAAGGGATGATAACAC
>PUNP01000762.1 GCA_003551785.1 Candidatus Brocadiaceae bacterium
CATAGGGTTGAAAGTTGCTGGTGTAATCACTCAATTGATAGGCGCCGATATAGGAGCGCAGGGTGATCGGTATCAGGTTGTTGTAGGGCTCGCTCACATCGTCGTTAAAAACCCCCAGCATGTAAAAAAAGCGGTCTTGACGCAGGAACTCGACTTCGATCCGATGCGTCGCCCGTTCCTCGATATTTTCGTTTTTGGTAATCGGCAATTCCACCGGTGGATTTTGTCCACTAAACGCCAGCGGCATCAGACGCATATTATCAAGATCATCCGGGTTCTCGCATTCGACTTCTCCGATCAAACGAATCGTTTCCGGCAAATCTTTCAGCCGGTCATCCATGCGGAACTGTTTCCTCAAGCTGCGCATCCCCATCTGCTGCACATGCATGTCATGTTCGTGAAAAGTGCCGAAAATTTGGGCCGAATCAATGATTGGGAGGGTTCTGATGCCCCAACTGCCCTCACCGCCTTCAAAAGCTGATGGGGAATCAACCGAGAACTGGGCGATTATTTGATTCTTTTCGGGGAGACGGAACGTCTTTTCCTGCATGAGGAGCAACTCACGTGTATAATCGATCCATACCTGTTGGAAATCTCCTTGTACAATAGATGCAAGCGCTGCTACGGGATGAGCATCTCTCCCGATTTCTTCATATAACTCATGCAGACTGTTCAGATTCCAACCGGTCTGATGGCTCAGAAATTCAATAAACGACGACAGGGCATAACCGCGATTTTCGACTTCGTCGGTCTCCCACCAAAACCAGTTCCCGGGCCACCATGCCAGTTGCCTGCCAAGTTCCGGCACCACGTGAATGCCACGAAGTCCCATGCGCGGCTGCGATGAAAAGTATGGCGGGACATACTCCGAGTCCTCACTCATCTGTGTCTCGAACCATGTCGCCGTCGCCTCGTCCAGCAATAAGTTGTCCCTGGGCGAACCATAAGCACCCTGGACGATATGAAAAAATTCATGGCCGGCGGTAACGCGGGCTTTTGCGGGCTTGGTGAGTAATGACTTGTTGAGATTAATGTAGTCACCCCTCCAGTGAGAGACCATCTCGCCGTCTGCATCATCCAGGTCCTTAAGATAAACGCGTACCGGCCAGCTTACTTTCGAAAGTTTGAAACCCGCCGTATTGAGTTTGTCATAAGCATCTTCCAGATCATCCCGCAGATTCCATATTGCCTCCATATTTAAACTTTCATGAGGACAGATATACAGATGGAAACGATCAATATCGGGTTCTTCTGATTCCGCTCCCAACGGCTGCAGGTAGGAGTAGCCGTCCGGAGTTTTCTCTCCACCTGTTATCCTATCCCAAAGAGACACCTTCAACCTTATTGCCGGTTCCATCTCCCAGTCAGCTTCCGGGATCGGTTCCAACTCCAACTCCAGCATTCCGTCAACGTACTGCGCATCCAGAGTCTGATACTGCCAATCGAAGCCGCAGGTGCTGAATCCGGGCTCGCCGATCTCGATAAACGCTTTTTCGGGATCGAATCCTTCCGGCAGGGGAAGGCGGACGGTCAGTGAGTCGTCTGTATTATAGGGAATTCCGGTTATCTGGTAGTGGGGGCCGTGCTCATTAGTACTTGCGGGATCTTTACCTTCCGGCAGACGATGAACGGTGAGTGTGGAATCCGATTCAAAGGCTCCTGTTGGCGCTTCCACGACAACCGTTTGCTCATCGCCGATCGAGCCGCCGCCGGTTCCGATTGTTTCTTCAAAAAGCAATTCCGGATTTTCCATGCCGTGTACCAGGCGCAGCATCAGGGCCAGGTCGGCCTCGGTGACTTCGCCGTCGCCGGTCAGATCGGCAAAATCCGGGTCTGGTTCAATGATGCCCTCGACCATCCGCGCCGTCCGCACCAGGTCTCCGGCATCGTAAGTCCGCTCGGTATCTTCCCCGGTAAAAGTCACAGAAGGGAAAAAAAAGGAAAGGGAAAATAGCAATAAAAGCAACAGAAATGTCGTGCTCCGCCAGCTGAATGGTTTAATAAATATACGGCCGTTCATAAATGCATCCTCAATAACAACTTTACAGTGAAGTGAACCGGATCAACTCAAATCCCCGGTACCGGTCACGGTGGGAATGTTACACTTATTACATAAGTACTCCCATTTGAAATTTCCAATATAATATTCATTTATTATGATTGAAAAAATGGTATTTGTCAACCTGAAATGTGTTAAAATCGTGATTTTACAGTCATTTTTTTTCTAATATTATGCAAAAACATGTTTGGGGTGGCTTTGTGTTATTTGATTTTTTAGCTCTTTTTCATCTTTGCGGATAAAATGGTGATGGGAACCTTCCTGCATCTGCAAGTTTCCTTCAATTCTTTTGGCGCTGAATCGACTCCAGGGGCGAATGGCTGTTCGCCCCGGAACGATCCCGTGCAAGATTTCGCTGTCAGTGCGCCCCGCCGGTCGCTCCTACAACTTATGTACCAGACTCTGCTGAAGTGTTGAAACGTCAAAATTCAAATTCATTTTACATTGAATTTGAATTATTACAGATTATCACTTACAATCGGAAATGAACGTAACCGCAAACAAAAGTATTATCAGAGATAAGGTATCTTTCAGGAGGTAAGAGGATGATGATGAATACTCAAAATTTGACCGGTAAGAAGGTATTGATGGTAATAGCAAAAGCTGATTTTCGGGATGAAGAATATCTGGAACCTTACAGCCTCCTTAAAAACGAAGGTGCGAGTATTACGATTGCTTCCGAGTCAGCGGGGCCGTGCAGCAGTATGTTGGGGGAGGTTGAGGCGGTGGCCGATTTTTCCATTGATGAGGTTGACGGTGAAAAGTATGACGCAGTTGTCTTTGTCGGTGGAAAAGGGGCAAGCGAGTATTTCGACAGTGAAATGGCCCATTCAATTGCCTTGTCAGCATTTAAAGCCGGTAAGGTCGTGTCCGCTATTTGTATTGCGCCCGTCATACTGGCCAATGCAGGATTATTGAAGGGGCGCAAGGCCACCTGCTTTCCGGCTGTGAAGGACCGCCTTATTGACAAAGGGGTCAGTTATACCGGAAGCGCTGTTGAGAGGGATGGTGATATTATTACCGGAGAAGGGCCTGAAGCGGCCGCCGAATTTGCTATGGAAGTCAAAAAGGCTTTAATTTAAGTGTAAAAAGAAGGTTGCTGGAGAGGTATATAATGTGATGAAAGGCTGCCGGCTCCG
>PUNP01000881.1 GCA_003551785.1 Candidatus Brocadiaceae bacterium
ATTATCCGCCCGACCGAAATTGAGTTTCATTATCACATGGAAAACTTTGCGCCGCCCGCCAACCGCATGAGCACAAGCACGATCATTGCAAGAGTCACCATGACAATCGATATGGCCGCGGCCACGCCCAGGTTGCCCACCTGAAGTTCCAGAAAAACACTTGTCGGCATCACTTCCGTCCTCATCGCGGTAGTGCCGGCAAACACCAGTACCGGGCCGAACTCGCCCATCGCCCTCGACCATGCAATGGTGGCAGCCGGTATCATCCCCCGCCGCGCCTCGGGCACCACCACGTGCCAGAAAGCCTGAGCACGCGTGCAGCCCAGCGTCATACCCACCTGCTCCTGACGCGGGTCGATCTCGGCGAATGCGCACGCAACCATAAACTGTGCTAAAATGACGCCGGGAATGGCATAGGTAAAACGCACGTGGCTTTGAATTAAGCGGCCAAACTCCGTCTGAAAGAGCATCAAAAGCGCCAGTCCGATTACCAGGGGCGGCAGCACGATAGGTATGTCAAGCATGGCGTCAAGGATGCGCTTTCCGCGAAATTCTACGCGATTCAGTATATAGGCCGTTGGAACGGCCACCCATACCGAAAGCACCGTTGTAATCGAACAGGAAATCACCGAAAGCAGCACGGCATAACGATAACGGGGCACCATAAATATTTCCCCGACTACAGGGAGATCTACGTAAAATATCAGTGAAACCAGCATTCCAACAATCAGAAAAATATAGAAGGCGGCGATGAGGCCCAGGCCGAGAAGAAATGGGATATCCGCCCTGTAGGTGGGAATTGAAACGGCCCCGGAATGTTCAGGCCCTCCACCGGGGCGCCCATCCCCGGCCTCACTCTCGCACCCGCAAACGGTAGTTTTGGTTTTTTCTTCTTTGCTCATGTTATATTATTTATTCGATCTCCGGCGGTCTGGCCCCGGCCGGCGCGACGAGTTCGAATTCATCCGGACTGCGGCCCAGTTCCCATCCGAAACCGAGTTCTTCAAATACTTCCTGACTCTGTCCGATAGTTCTGTAAAGACGCATCATCAGGTTCCGGTGCTGTGAGGTGCTTGCTATGCCGAAAGGCTGTACGGCCCGGGAATATTCACTGTCGATTTCCACCACATGCAGCCTGTCCTTCTCAGGCAGTGTATCGTTATAATAGGCAATCGAGGCATCCGCCGCGCCGCTGGCCACCGGCGGCACCATCATGCCGGAAGACGGCTGTTTTTCGACCACGTTTTCCATTACCTCTTCATACAACCCCTCAGCTTTGAAAAGCCGTTCGGTCAGGCCGCCTATGGTGCAATGGGTGGGGTGGCCGACCACAATACGCAGCCCCGGCTGTTTAAGGTCCTCGAGGCTCTGTATATCGTGGGGATTACCGTCCTGAGTCGCTATTACCATCCTGGTTGACGAAACGGCATACTTATCCGTGAACCAATCGCTTACCGGATCGAGATAGTAAACATCACACGCCAGATACGCATCGGGAAACCCCATATCTGGATTTTGGTCCTGTATGGCAGCCATCTGTGCGTTGAGTGCGCCGCATCCCTGGTAAAGGGTATTTACGCGCACGCCTTCCCGTTGCTCGAACCTTTCCAGTATCGGTTCCATTACGCGTCGGTTAAGGGCGCCGCTGAAGAAATTCACCTCCGGTTCCTCTTCCCATTTGTCTCCGTGGTGTGTTTCAAAATAATGTTTCTCAAAATGCCGCAGTCCCCTGTCCTCCGCTGCCAGAAATCGGGCGAAATGCAGAGCTGCTGTCGGCTGCTCAGAAAAGGAAAGCACGCCGATTTCAACACGTGCCGTTTCGGCCTCCAGTGCATCGTCCCTGACGTAAGGCTCCGGGGGCGGCCCTCGATAAGTGACTGTTTGTCATTGTTATAAGGTCGTTTTATGCTCTCGAAATACCCCTTAAACGCGCTTTTTGAGAGCGAAAATCGCTTCTAAGCGCAAACCGCAGACAATCCTCTCTACAATTGCGAGCTTCTTTGTGAGCCGAAAGGTGTTTATTCTCAAACATCCCTGTCTCTTGATAATGCTTATCCCTTCTAATAGAATATAATTGGCGGATTTTATCTGCTCACAGATTAATTTACTGAGGGCCCGTTGGAGCAAAAAGTTTGGAGGTTGGCATTGAGAGATATGTGCTATGATGCTTAGAACGGTTTTTCGAGGTCGAAAAACGCTTCTAAGGGGGGTAAGGCCCCCCCCAAATCGATGTTAACAAAAAGAACGATATACGGTTATCGAGGGCGGCCCCCGAATAGCCCGAATAGAAACCGAATAGCCACCCGAATAGCCGAATAGACCGATATGCCGAATATGCTCCCGAATATGCCCGAATATCCCAAAATACGTAGAGGGCGAAATAATGAGAGTTTTGTCGAGAAAAGAAATTAATTGTATCCTGTCTGATGGAAAGTTGTTGTCAGGATGTGAGATGACGACTATTTTAGATGAGTTTGAGAACGAACAACCAGAATTTTACCATGCAATTTACGGGAGGTTCTCAGAAAGTATAGCCGAAAAAAATCGCGATATGGCAAATCTGTTCCTTGACCTTTGTTTTGATATTATTTGGATTTACCGAAAAGCCTTTGGTAAACCTCCAATATTGGAAAATGGTGAGGAATGGATGATAAATGCCATGTCGCTCTTGGATGCCGAATTGAAATCTTTATCTGAAAATAGCCCCATGAATGAATCTTTAAAAAGTAATCTTCGGACACGGCTTGTTAAGCGAAGTCGGGACTCGGCAATCCAAATGGAAATTTTAGAGTATCTTGAGTCAGAGGTGATAAAATATGCATCCTTTAAGAAAGCTCGCCTGGCTGCTAGTGAAGCAACGAATAATTTTCTTTTTGTCGTGACAAGGATAATGGCGGAATTGTATTGCAGAAAAGAATTGTAAATATGCGAACTATTCATGAAAAGTCGCTTTGACATTACTGACAGAAGATTTTATGATATAGAATGAAGTCAAAGCATTTCTTCTGATGAATACAAACAACAATCCCGTTCGTAGGGTACGAACCGCGATGGCAGAAAAAAACTGTCTTGGGAATTTGAATTATCTCCGGAGGTATAGCCATGCCACTACAGATAGACTTGCCTATGGGAAAAATTGAGTCATTTTGTCGCAGGTGGAAGATACGGCAAATGTGGTTGTTCGGCTCTGTGCTGA
>PUNP01000583.1 GCA_003551785.1 Candidatus Brocadiaceae bacterium
TCGTTTCCACCGGAGTCCGGTGGAAGAATCTTCTGAAATAATGTGGTTCACCACAAACTTAACTATTCAGTGAAACGCCCGCCTGCCTGTCTGCCGCCAGGCGGGCAGCCGGCGGGCGCCGGTCATGGTATGGCAGTATAATTGATACGCATGTTCCGGTCAATGAACTTTTCCTCCCGTAGAGCCCCCCCTTTTCACTTTATTCCCATGCGCTATTCGGCTAAAATGCTGCGCAGGTTGAATACCCGAAACAATGGATGAATGCCATAGGAAATGCCATAGGATATGAAAAAAACCATCAAGTTCGGAATCTGTGGTGCAGGGAGGATTGGGAAAACGCATTGCCGATTCTTCTCGAAAGACCGTGCAAAATATCAACTGGTTGCTTTATGCGATATTGATCCTGACCAGATAAGGTCCCTGTCGGGAGAGTTCGGTGGAGAAGGGTATCTTAACTTTCAGGACTTTCTGTCCGTTCCGGAAACAGAACTGATCATTATCGCAACACGTTCTCTGGATCACACCCGGCATGCCCAGCAGGCGCTTGAGGCCGGGAAAATCGTGCTGCTGGAAAAGCCGATCGGGGTGACCTCGGACGATTACCGCGTCCTTCAGCGGCTTTGCGAAGAATACCCGGAGAAGCTGTATTTTTGCCACAACCATCGTTTCGAACCTGCTTTTATGAACACTCAGGCGATTATCGCTTCGGGATTACTGGGTAGGATTCAGGTGGTTAAACTTTGCAAACATCATCGCTTTATGCGGCGGAACGACTGGCAGATGCGCCTGGATTGCGGGGGTGGGCAGCTCAGCGTCTGGGGACCCCATATTATCGATCAGGGTTTGCAGCTCCTCGATGCTCCGGTGCATGATGTCCGGAGTTATCTGCGGCGCGTTCTGACCCCCGGTGACGGAGATGATCACGTAAAAATTACGCTTGTGGGCGAAAATCATGTGGTGGCTGAATTGGAGATCAGCAATTCAGTGGCCCTGCCCGGCGCCTACTGTACGATTTACGGAGACCGCGGCACGCTTGTCTACGGGCAGGAACAGAAAAACATCAGGCTGAAATATCTCGATCCGGATTTCCGATGGCCGGAAGCAGAGGCCAGTGCGGACGTTCCGAAAGGAGCCATGTGGGCCGATGAAAAACTTCCATGGATCGAAGAAACCCGCCCGGTGGAACCTGACACCAGCATGTGGGACCAGGTTGAAATAGAAACAGCGCAACATCTTTACGGAGCAATCCGTGACAATATACCGTTTCCGGTCAAAAATGCCGATGCGCTGGAGGTGGTAAGGATAACCGAATTGGTAAAAAAACAGAACCCTCAGTTTAACTGGCTTTAATCAATGGGAAGTTTGGACAACCCATGGAAAAAATAAAAATAGGGCAAATAGGGATTTGTCACTCACATGCAGCGGGAAAGATGAATACCCTGCGCCAGATGACGGATATATACGAAGTTGTCGGGGTAGTGGACGATAGAAATTCACCCTCGGCCAGGAGGTGTGCAGCACCGAATCCTGAACCCTACCGCGGGCTGAAATGGATGACGGAAGAGGAACTTTTCCGTGTTCCCGGCCTCCAGGCGGTTACTGTGGAAACCTCAAATGACGATCTCGTGCCTACAGCGCTCCGATGCATGAAACAAAACCTGGCGATACATATGGACAAGCCCGGCGGCAGCGACCTGGATATGTTTGTTCAGCTCCTGAAGGGATGCGCAAAACGGGAACTGCCGTTCCAGATGGGATACATGTTTCGTAATAATCCTGCTTTCCAATGGTGCAAAAAAGCAGTGCGGAAAGGGTGGCTCGGAGATGTTTTCGAAATTAAAGCCGGAATGAGCCATGACTACGGTGGAGAGAACTACCAGAGGTATCTGGCCCATTTTAAAGGCGGCATAATGTTTATTCTTGGATGCCATTTTATTGACTTTGTCGCTTCCATACTGGGTCACCCTGACAATGTTACCTCCTTCCTGCAATCAACACCCGGCGCGGTGAATAACGCTCACAACAATTGCCTTACCGTCCTTGAATACCCCGGCGCCATGGTATCGATCCATGCCTGCGGACTCGAACCGGAGGGGATAGAGCATCGGCGCTTAAAAATCTCCGGCGACAAGGGCGTAGCGGAACTCAGCCCGCTGGAGCGTTTTGACGGAAAACCACTTCAGATGACGGTGACTTTCCGTGAAGGCAATGCGGAGCATTCCGCAGGAACGCATACCATCGACTTCGGGATCGTATATGACCGCTATGAAAGCCAGTTGATGGAACTGGCGAACATGATCAACGGGGAAATGAAAACCCCCTATAGCTGCGAACACGATATCCTCACGCAGGAGGTTGTCCTTGCCGCGTCCGGGTATGAATAGAGGACATCTCACAACCCGTTCATGCGAAAAGCTTGTCATTATACATCCGCGGTGCACAAACACGTTTGAATCAAAAAAGAAAATCAGTTGCTTTTTGACAATGCCCGTTCAAAGGGGCTAATCGTGCAAACGGTCTTGCTGTATTGGAACACCCGCAAACAACAGCGACTATTCGCGCCGCGGTTGTAGAATTCCCTCCTGTCCCGGACCGGTATGGCAGCCAACTTATTGAATACGCTCGCGCGATTCGCGGAGAAAAAGAACCGGTTTTTTCTCCGGATCATAAAATCGCCGTGCAAAAAACAGTCCTGGCAGCAGGGGACCTGGGGCCTGGACGATAACCCGGCTTGTAGTGGGCGCTTTCAAGCCTGCCTGCCGGCAGGCAGGCGTCCCGGGGACCGCGTAGCAATTTCAGGACTCCGGAGCCCTTGAAAGGGCTCACTACGAACCTGTTGCAGCCTTTTCGGCCGGACTGCTTGGGGGAACATCCTCAGAGGATACTGAGTTGTCAATATTCTGAGGTCCTCAGTTAAATGTATAGACTTTTTAATTCTTTTTAGGAGAGAAAATAAGATGCATAAAAATCGCACAGCAATAATCACTGGCGCGGGTGGTGCCATTGGAAGGGCTATCGCTATGAAACTGGCAGCAGAAGGGGTTTCCATCGTTGTCGCTGATGTTGACATCAGGCAGGCACGCGAGACCGAGGAGATGGCAAAGGCCGCTGGCGCCCCGGCGCTGGCCGTCAAAACTGATGTTCGCAACAGGCAGGAAATCAGGCATATGGTGGATGTCGCTCTGGACAATTATCA
>PUNP01000688.1 GCA_003551785.1 Candidatus Brocadiaceae bacterium
AAGTATTAAGCGCAGTAACGGTTCAGGCGATTTTCAAAACGTACTTGCAGTCGCTGATCGACGGAGCCGACGCGGGTGATGTGATCGAGGTGGGCGTTCCCGGTTTTGCAGATGCCTACCCGGCGGGCATGCCCGTGGTGATCGACAAAAACGGGCTTGTCCTGCGGTCGGCGGCGGGGCCAGAGATGACGTTGGTTGACGCCGAAGGCGGCGATATCGCCTTCGTCATCGAGGCAGACGACGTGACGCTGGAGGGTTTCTGGGTAGGGAACTTTGCGGCGGTCGGCGTGCAAATACTCGGTGATAACGCCCAGGTGGTCGATATGGTCATAGACGGCTACGATGCGGCGGAGGCGGTGGGTATTGTGGTTGACTCCGCATTGGGGACGCTTATAGGCGCCTGCCGTATCGAAGACTGCGCTGTGGGCATCCGGGTTGACGGCGCCTCCCAGCACACGCTCGTATCCAACAGCGTGTTGACGCGCAATGAGACTGCCCTGAAGAACAGGCGCCGGGGGAACGCGCTTGCGCTGGATACCCGCATCATTCACAGCGGCATTGAGAGCAACACATGGGGAGTTCAGTGGCTGGGCGATGAGGGCCAGGAATATCAGGTGCTGCGCGCGCGGCACAACTGGTGGGGCGATCCGGCCGGTCCGAGCGGAGAAGGCCCCGGAGCGGGCGACGGTGTGTCGGAGAATGTGGACTGGGCTGATCAGCTCGGTCACGAACCGGCGGGCGTGAGCCGTGGGGTTTTGGCAGGCGACGGTGAGCGCGGCGTGGATGTGCGCGCAGGAGCGGCCGTGAGCCCGAGCGGCGGCACAGTGTTCGCCACCGCTTTGAGCGCGGCTCCGGGCGGGCTGCCCGCACCCGGCCAGAACCCCTCATACTGGCAGCTTCTGGTGCTGGAAGATGAGGGCATAACGCAGATAATATATGAGCTGGGCTACCTTGCGCCCGCAGAAGGTGTGCTGCAGTGGTATGACAAGGCCGCCGGCCAGTGGCTGGCGTGTTCAGAGGAGATCGTGCAGTGGGATCCGCCGGATGATCCGAATCCTTTTGCGGATGCAGGCTATGACGGCTGCGTGAGAATCACCATTGACACCGATGAAGCCACCCGGCCGTATTATTCGGGTGATTCCCGCAGCATAGTGTTTGCGGTGCCGGGCCAGGAGGATGAAGAAGATGTGGACGATGAAGACGATGGAATAGACGAGATCGATCAGGATGATGAAACGGATGCAGACGAGAGGGAGGATGGGGAAAAGGCTGATGCCGGCCGCAGGAAAAGCAGCAGCAGCGAGTGGTATGAGTGCTTCATCGCCACGGCCGCCTACGGCTCGCCGATGGCCTACGAGATAGACGCCCTGCGCGTGCTCAGGGATGAAATACTGCTATCGAGCGGCACCGGACGTGGGGCTGTTACCGCGTATTATCTGCTCAGCCCACCTATAGCTGAACTCATAGGTCAGAATGAAACGGTGCGTGCGTTCACCCGACAAGCGCTTTTTCCTCTTGTCTCTTTCGGACGCCGCATTTTCGAAGCGACAGATTAGAAAGAATAAGTCCGATGAGCGTAAAAAGTAAGTGCTCAGTAAACAGCATGGCATCGACACCATGCTTTATGCCGGTGGATATGAGTTAACGGGTTTCACTGACTATTTACATTGAAGATCTCAAATCGCCTTATTTATGTGCTCATTAGCTGTTCCCCTTCATTTTCACCCATATTCATTCGAATATAAGGAGGATGATATGTTATACTGAAATAATGGTAGCCCGTATTCCTCACAACCCGTAAGGTTAGCCTGCATATTTCCTAAATCAACGGCAATCCTTAATATAACATACTGAAATGCAATGTTTTAAATGTCATTTTGGAGACTTTCAAATGATTTTTAAGGTGTATGGCGTAAAAGTTTTTGCCAAGCTTTTCATCTAAAAAGCAAAGCGACGTTTGACATTTACACAGATGAACCACAGAAAACGCGTGAATATGCATTTTAACGGTATTCAGTGAATAATAGGTTGAGAACACATGCTTCCATATACTTGCGATGCGAATCCAATTCGATATAATATTCCATAAGGCTACTTACTTACAAAAATGGGCTAATTTTAAAGAACTTTTAACGCTTTTTTTATTATGCCACGGAGCCGGCAGCCTTTCATCACATTATTTACATTGACACATGCGTGAGTGGTAGAGTAAATCTGGCTGTATAGCATGAACTGAGACCTAAAAAACTTTTTTTTTCTGGAGGTATTGTATGGATTATCATATACACGGAAATATGACTCCTATGATTGAGATTAAGCTTGCCCTGGGAGAACCGATCTACTCTCAATGCGGCTCAATGCAGTGGATGGACGACGATGTGGAGATGAAGAGCAGTAAAGAGGGGAGTTTTTTAGAAAACGTCAAGCGCCTTTTCGTTGAAGATGGCAAGATATATACTGATTGTTACACCAGCGAACGCGACGGCGCCCGGGTTGTTTTAGGTCATGCGCACTCCGGACGCATCAAGGTCTTCGATATAGGCGATAAAGGGCTGGTTTGCCAAAAAAGGCTGTTTTTGTGCGCTACAAACGGAATTCAATATGGTGTACGCCTGAACGAAAAAAATGGAATGACCTTCTTCGGGTCCGAAGGCTACGTGCTGAACGAATTCGTGGGGTTGGGAAAAGTTATCATTCAAATGGATGGAGACTGCGTAGAAAGGGAACTGGCAGAAGGCGAAAGCGTTAAGGTCGATCCGGGGTCGATAGGCGTCTTTGAAGAGACGGTTAAAATCAAAAAACAAGAGTTAAAGGGTGTCCCCCGCTTATTCAGAGGTGAGGGCGGTTCAAAACATTTGTATGTTCTCACAGGGCCCGGAAAAGTATGGCTCCAGGCAACACCCATCCAGGGATTAGCTAAAGAACTGCATAAATATCTGCCGGCACGCCCCGATCCGAGATAATATTAAGTTTATTGTATTTTAATTTACATACGAAAATGCCCCCTTGACCAGTAAGTCCTCAGTGGACCCCGTAACATCACCACCGTACCCTGTGCTATTATGAAACTATGAACAACAGCAGAAAAATTCCCTCACACATCACAGCAGCACTGACACTCATAATACTTTTTATCCCGTCCATTTATGCGGGATCACACCGTTGCGATTGGTCGGTTTTCGCTTATGGCGGG
>PUNP01000716.1 GCA_003551785.1 Candidatus Brocadiaceae bacterium
GCGGTTCCCGCTCATTGCCGAAGCATTCAACGGCAGCGTGGAAATCGGTGAGTTCGACGGCCCCGGTCGTATCGAGGCCGCTAATGGCAGCATCGCCGGAACCATTACCATTAACAGCGGTATTACCATGCGGGTCGTTGACGGCGACCATGACGAGACGCGTATCAAAGCGAGCGAATCGCTCGGTGATATTGTCATCAACGGAACCGTGAGCGTACCCTGGGTGGCCGATGATGCCGACCGGACCGAGCCTATAATCCATGCCGGAGAAAATATCGGTGATATTACCGTCTATGGCAGCTTCCTCGCTCCATACGGTGCGGTCTCCACTCCCGCTATTATCGCTAGTCAAGATATAGGCACAATTAGCGTCTGGGGCGATAACCTGGAAATGCGTATCCAAGCCGATCAAATCGTCAGTATAAGAGCAGATGAAACTGATGTTGAAATCGATGTCATTGCCGCAATATCCGGCGATGGTGACGATGTCGCTGTGAGTGCTGTAGGAAGTATCGATGAACTGATAGTCCACCGCTACCTCACCGGCGATATCATTGCTCATGATATGGGAACCGTTAAGCTCCTGGGTGGATTCTCCAAAAGCCTTATCCAGACTACCGCCGGCGGAATCGATGAACTCGAAGTGCATGACGACCTTGATGTGTTCGGAAACCAGACCAGGGTCGTCGCTGAAGGTGATATCGGCTCCATTTACGCGCATAGAGTTATCAGCGATACCGTTCCGCAGGCTATTCCAGCCATTCAGGCGGCGGGCAATATCGGGCTTATTACTATTGTCGGGGACGGCGATGACACAAATAACGACCTCGAGGGACGTTTGATAGCAGATGAAGGCGGTGGAACGTTCGACGGATTCAGCTTCGATGGTAATGTAAGCGGGATCGGCTGGCTATACCTCGAAGGAACTCTCCAAGGCAGCGGAATCGTTGTGCATACGATCGGACTCGACCTCGGTGATGCTATTGTTATTACCGGTGACCTGAACGCTATTGTGCGCGCCGATGATAGAATCGCCTCCCTGAGAGTTGATGGAAACTTGATGGAGAATGCTGTCGTCCGTGCCGGTGAAATAGGTTCACTTACCGCCGGATCGCTTGAAGGCGGCCTGGTGAGAACTACCGAAGACGGTGGAATTAGTGCGCTCACATTGACCGGCAGTATGATCGACGGGCTGATCCGTGTTGAACAGGGAGAGCTTGCCGAACTTAATGTGGGGCTGAATGTCGAAGGCGGTCGTGTGGATGTCGCTGACCTTGGTGACCTGTTGGTCGAAGGAAGCATACTGGGCGGTGTTATCTGCTCCGATAGCTCGATTAAGAGCATCACTATTGAAGGATCGATCAACGTTCCTTATGAGGACTTGCTGGAAGCCACTGTCAAAGCGCAGGATTCCGTCGGCCCCGTCTATATCGGCGGCGACGCCGAGGGCTGGATGCGTGCGCGATTCACCGGTCAGGGCGATGGCTTTACTGAAGGGCTTGTTGTCGACGGGACCATTGTTGACCTCAAGCTCGAAGGTGACCTCAGCCAGGGCGGTGCCGATGCGCTGATCAAAGCCGAAGCTATCGACCACCTTACCGTGACCAGCACTTTGGAAGGTGATACTATTGAGGTGCATGGCTACTATATCGATGTCGCACAGTACATAAATAACTTGATCATCGACGGCGAATTGACGCTCGATGGGCCGGATGATGATCCTGACCATGTCCATATCAGCGCCGAAAGCGTCGGCGTTGTCTATGTCGGCGGTGATTTCACGGCTACTCGAAATTATAATAACGATGACCACAACGAACTGAGCGTCGATGCCTCATACATCTACCTCGCCGCTTTCACAATCTCTGATGATCTGGAAGTGTTCCTCACCGAACCCCAAGCCGTCCATGAAGGACTTCAGGTCGAATATCCATTTGACTCCGACTGGCTTGTTGACAGTATTGAACATGAGGACGGCGGGAACAGGTTCTATTACTTTATCGAAGATGATCCTCAGGATGGACTTGAAATTGGGATGGTATCCTTCCTCTACGAGCAGATAGGAGACGACCTCGAGCTCAGCAAGTTATTCCAGTTCGGTGCCTTCGACCAGGATACGAGGCGTCAGCCACTTACCCGCCTGCAACTCACAAGCACTAATGTCGGTGCGCTCCGCACTCAACTCGAAGGTCAAGGACGCAGCCTCGGTACAGCCGCCGTCGCTGCTAATTTCGACCTGCGTAACGGCATAGTGTCCGAAGACGGACTGGGTGGATTGGATATTACCGCTGATATGAGCGGCCCAATCGTCGTGGCCGAGAACAGCACGATCGGTCCTGTTGCGATCGCCGGCGATTGGAGTGGCGGTCTTGAAGACGCTGAGGGCGGACATAAATATATCATTACCGGAGATGTTTCCGTAGGCTTGTTGGAGGTTACGGATGAAGAAGGTGATGTGACTGTCGAATCGGGCGGTGCGCTCGAGTTCGCGCTGATCGCCTTCGAGTTCGAGGGGGCACTTGATATCGGATCGCTCGGTGAGGACGGGCGCATCGAGGCTATCGGCGATGACACAGACCCGGACGTCGACGGTGATATCGCTGGGCCGATCACCTTCCGCAGCGGTATAGTTTTTGAACACGATGCGCCGGGGGACCCGATTATCAAAGCCGCCGGTTCCATCGGCGATATAGAAATCGAAGGTTCACTCAGTGCGCCTCGCGGCACTTTGCTGATCGAATCAGGAGCAAATATAGGTTCCATCACGCTCACCGAAGGCGGCTCGCTCAGTGTAAGGTTTGATACCGGCGATGCCGATACCGCTGCAATCCAGGCTGTCGATAGTATCGGTCAAATAACCGTCGCAACCGGCGCTCTGGCCCGTGCACGAATCAGTACCGATGAATTGGCCGGCGTGCAAGCCGAAGAAGCGGAACTGGACATGTACCTCGATATCAATGAACTCGACGGGCCGGTTGTCGCCGGCTCCGTAAGCCGATTGATTGTCAAAACCGGACTTGATGCGCGTGATGATGCTTATGTCGCTACAACCCAGGGCGACCTGGAAGGCTTGAGAGTTTATGGCGCTTTGCTCGGACGTGACTCTGCGGTTGCGCAACCGGTTGTGACGGTTATTTGACCGATACTGTCGACAGCCTGGATTGCAGCGGTATCGGCATCGCCGGTATCGAA
>PUNP01000641.1 GCA_003551785.1 Candidatus Brocadiaceae bacterium
ACGGCCGGGGCGGGTTCACCTAATTCTAAATGGGCATTGGCGAGGCGGAGCATAACCCATGGTGTGGCCTCGGTATTCCATCTTTCCGATAGCAGCCTTTGGCATGTTTCGATGTTGTTCTTAATCATTTCGGCCTTTTCATCGGGCTGCATAAAAGGATGGGGGGAAGGTAATTCGGCCAGGGCAGCCCAGGTTAATTGGAATTCAGAAGCCTTGCGGTTCGCGTAGCTCTGCCAGCTGATAACCGCCACCAGAATAACTGCTATAGCTAAAGCGGTAGGGCGCCAATACTTTTTCAGGTATTCCGTGGTAATATTAATGGCCTTCTCCAGCCCTTCGTTATGTTTGTGTCCGTGCCCGTGTTCTTGTTTTTGAACGGCGTTCATAAATGTTTTCTCCTAAATATCTGATCTAAGCTCGGTGTTCAGCAATTTTTTAGCTTTTTCAACATCCCTGGCTATCTGCTGTTTTAAGTCTTTAACTTGAGCGAAATTCACCTGTTCGCGGATGAAAAAGAAAAACTGCACTTCCATTTTCCGACCGTAAAGGTCAATGTTTTGGTTTATTAAATATACTTCTACAACGGTGTTTTGGGCTTCCATGCCGTGCACTGTAGTTCGTTTGCCAACACTAATTGCAGCGTCGAAAGCTTTACGGTCGATTATAGCTCTGCCGGCATAAACACCCTCTTTCGGGAACAGTTCGCTTTCGGTATCAAGATTTGCGGTAGGGAATCCTATGTCGGTTCCGTATGAGTCACCATGTATAACAGTTCCTACGATAGAATAAGGACGTCCCAGCAGTTTCTGTGTTTTGACGAGGTTTCCTTCTGCAATGGCATTTCGAATAACTGTGCTCGATATGATTTCACCGCCGATTTTAACAGGTGATATTCTTTTGGCCGGGATTCCTGCATCTGTACAAGTTCGAATTCCGCCGTTTCCGCTTTTACCGAACTTACCGTCGAACCCAAGAAACAGCTTACTGACATTTAACTTCTTTTTAAGTATATTTTCAGCAAAATCCTTAGCCGACAGCTGTGCAATTTCTACTGTGAAGTTTATTATTAAGGTATTATCTATACCTAATTTAGCGAATAATGCTAATCTATGTTGTAAAGATGTGATAAACCTGGCATTTTCCGCATCGCCCACCGTGTTCTGAATAGGACGATCAAAGGTTATTACCAGCGATTCTTTCTCCAAATTTTCAGATTCAGACACGAGTTCGAACAGTACTTTTCTGTGTCCGCAATGCACTCCATCGAAAACACCAATAGTTGCAACGCAGCCTTCGGCTAAGCTCAATTCAGTCTTATCTTTTGACGGCCAATAATATACATTCATTTTCAGTTATTGAATCACAGACGGAGTAGGGAAGTCTTGCCGCAATTGATTGAGCCATTCCTGCATCCTTTCTGACTGTGTCTGCCAGGTGCGGAACCGGGCAAAAAGCAGCCAGTCGACGAATCCGTCCGGGTCAGCAGGCTCGTCATCAGCTTTTTCAATCACGAACACGCCGGGAGGCTGGGAACTGTCTTTTACTACGATCACTTCCGTTATGGCCAATGGCAGAATTTGCTCAATAATATCTTGCCTGTCGGTTCCTTCAAGAGCAGGGTTATCCAGTGAAATAAATTCGGATTCTAACATTTCAAGGTAGTGCATCCCCTCATCTTTGCCGTTATATTCTTTTTCAGCCTCATCGTAACCATTGTCCCTCACATTTTCAGGCCCGCCCAGTTTTTCCGTCAAAGCCTTATCAGCATCTTTCACTGCGGTTTCAAACCCCTCTTCTTGAGCTTTTGCTCTGATTTCGGCGGCAAATTCATACGCCTTTTCAAGTGCTTTGACGAATTTGAGGTCTTCTCTGGCTTGATCACCTGCAAGGTCAAACGGCAAAGGTTCCGGGGCTTTACGTTGCAGAAGCTGTACGATCATCGGTTTATCACTATCATCAATAATTTCCGGTTCGCCTGTTTCAGCTTCGAATTCGCGGTCAAACATCATTTCAGCGATTGCCTGTCCATTCGGTAGCTGTTGGGCTATATCATCACGGGAGAGCAGAGGGCTTTCGTCTTCAGTTCCAGGTACCTTATGCACGAGATCAAACCGTCCCACTATCATTTCCATCCGTTTAGGCCTGCCGGGACGGATATCCATTTGATCGAGTACATCCATTGCTGCGTTTATCAACTCGTGCTTTTTCTCCTTGATTTTCTGTTCAAGCAGGATGTCCTTAATGTGCTCTCTGAGTTCACTTATAGGTTTGTATTTTTCATTTTCCTCATGGTCTTCTTTGTCATTGTTTTCATCAGAATTTATCGTTTCATCATTTTCCAGCGCATCTTCATTGTTTTCATCAATGAGGAAATCTTCAATATTATCATAATAATATTCTTCGATAAGTTCCTGTGTTACCTTAATTCTGTCTTTAACAGCCTGTTCATCAGGATAGGCATATTCGAGGCTTACTCTTTCAGGTGCCATGTAGCCGAAAATTCCTTCATTTCGATCGGGAAACTGTTCTTTATGGGCCTGATAAAATTCATATACTTCTTCATCGTCAATTTCAATGACGGGGATGAAAAGTTCGGGAGGTAATTTTATGTAGTTGATTTTCACTTTGTGATTTTCATAAACATAATCAGCCCAGAGTTCCGCATCCGACTGACCGTAGGCGATTTCATGCATGCTCATAAGCAAGGCGATTTGCATGTAGTTTCTTATTGCATTGAGTGTTGTCTGGTTTTGCATAAAAGGAGGGAATTGGTTGAATAATTCGGTGACCTGCTTTTCAACCGAACCGACTCCGGCCTTTTCAGCAACACGGGAAATGACCAGATAGCGCCAAATACCGGTCTGACCTATACGGCCGTGTTCCGGCTCTTCGTCCTGGTTCTCAGACATTAAAAAATCCTTCAGCTTTGGAGCATTTTCAAGCAATCCGCTGTTGGACAGCACGTCGATTTCTGCACCTGCCTGATGGAGAATTTGCGGTGTTATTGATTGGCCGAGAATCTCACCATAATCCTGTCCCGGTTCACCAACAAAATAATCTAAGGCGGGCAGTATGCCCCAGGAAATCATTAAGAAAGCGACTAATACGGCCATAAGCATTTTTTGATTTTTTCTAAACCACGACATTGCCATTGCAGCTTTTACCTCGATTAAATGAGACT
>PUNP01000995.1 GCA_003551785.1 Candidatus Brocadiaceae bacterium
CCTTCCTCATCTTTCACCGGTTGTCCTCCACTGACAAAACCCTTGGCAAACCTTGTTGGAAGAGCTATATAGATATGAGGAGCACGGAAATACGGATGTGTCTGGCTGGTGTACAATTCTTCGCCGGGAAGGTTGGGCGGCCGGAAACTTGCCGACTCATCATGCCAGTTCAAAAAATCACTGGACGTTGCCCGGGTGATTGAGCGGGGCCCGCCCACGGGCGTTTTCCAGTGGCGGAAATAACAGACATAACACTGTTCCGCTTCCGACCAGAACGCAACGTTCTGAGAATCGAACGCATTTCCGGCATGCAGATCCGGGTTATGCTCTATCACCGGCTCTTCGCTCATTTTCTTCCAGTAAATACCCTCTTCGGAAGCAAACGCGTAAAGCCCGCTCTCGCGCGTACCTGCCAGAGCCTTCCAGCGTTCTCCTTGGCGTATTCCGGGGCGCGTATCGATAAAAGGTGAAAAATTATGCGCGAACGGTGATTCGTCAAGCACGGCGTTTTTCAGTCCACCGACGTCTTTCTCCGCCATCACACCGAGGTCCGGCTCCGTCCACTCGATACCGTCCCCGCTTTCCACGCAGCAGGTGCATTCGCCCCGGTTGCCGTCAACAAGCTCTCCGTCATAATCAGGCCTGTACCGGCGATAGTATCCCCGGTACAGATCGCCATCCTTTATCACTGTCATGTAAGCGCCTGTAAACGGCGACTGCGGCAGGGGCATTTTGGCAGGCCTGTGCATCAGCAGCTTTGCCCCCTCCAGACGTTCGATCAGATAGTCATCAACGATAAGCTCCAGGCGGTCTCCGATTGTCAATACGTTATCATCACTATTCATTGCACTGTTCATAAAATGGCTCCGTGAGACATGTCAAAAATTCATAGAAATTGCTTCAAAAGTTAACATCTATCAAAACCTGACTTTGGCCAGGTAAATGCAAGTCTTTTCTTCGTGCGAGGAATAATAGCTGCACCCCAGCATCTCATCATGAATCCGAAACCAGCTTTTGCGCCAGAGCGGCCATCCCCGGGCTTCCTTCCAATTCACCTTCCGATGTGAAGCGGGTAAAACAGGCGGTTTCGTAAAAATTATACACATCAATGTCCCGGTGAGGCTTGACGATGTTCTCGATCTCCCAGGACAGGTGATTATGAGGTTCATCAAAAGAGACGACTCCGCCGGACCGTGACGACTGGTAGATGAAAGGTATTCCCGATTCCCTGGCAGCAAGGCCAATCAAATCAACTGCCCGCCGGATGTTGTTCGGCAGCATGGTAAAGGCACCGCGGAACTCGACATAATCGGCGATCTCACCGATCCACGTGCGCCACTGCCAGTCGATGTTTCTCGGCACAAGAGCTCGTGAATGGGAGGCGCCGGGGCGTTCATCAGAACCGATCATGGTCGTGTAAAGATGAACACCTAATTCTTTCCCGGCGTCATGTAGAACATTGGCCGCATCGCGCAGGAATTGCGTATAAGCCTCTCCGTTGACGCGTGCAGCTTCGGCGGTGTTTTCACCATGGATATTTTCCAGAGTCGGTGGGTTAAAACCGTAATTCCATGGATCCACCGGCCAATTATGATTCTGGGTTCGGATATTGACGCTGTCCGCTCCGCTCTCAATGCAAAAACGCACCCTCTCAAGCCAGTGTTCACGGACTTCCGGATAGATCGGATTCAATGCGCTCCTGTAATACCGCGGCCGGCCGCGCATCACGACAAGCTGACTGCCGGATTCCAGGGCGGGATAGTGTTCGGCCTTGCTGGTGCTGTCCGATGATCCGCATTGGGTTCTGAGCCGGTTCATTGCACGGCATTTTTCTTCAAACTCCTCGTCGTTTTCCAAAATTGCTTTCACTTCCGGATGGGAGAGATACCGATCATACCCGCCTCTGGCCGCCATTCTGACCCGTCGCATAGAACCTTTATCGAATGGGCCGGGCATCAGCGAGGAAGGTATGACCTCGCCGCTTTTGCTGACCAGCTCCGTCAAGCTGTTCACATCGTTCGTAAAATCTATATCGCTGTCCTTCTCGCTGCGAATGATGACGAACCGCACATCTTCCGGTAATTCCATGCCTTCCAGATGAAGGACCCGGCAATTATGGTCCTGGTAGATCAGCAGGGGGCGGTACTCCGTCGTTTCTCTGATTTTGATCGGCCCCCGGTATCTATCAATAGAATGACCGGAATTTTCGCGGCTGGTCCAGATTGATAAATCATCGGCCGACAAACCCGAAGGCTCAGTGCCGTGTTTTATCAGCCGTATCTCAGCAATAGAGCCGCCAGGATCAGCTGTCTGGGAGCGTGCTCGCTCCAGTCTCATCTCAGGGTGCGCGGCGATAAACGGCCTTACGCCGTAAATGATGCCGGTTTCATCTTCAATAATTGGTGCATCTGAAGGCCTGGGGGGCATAGAAGACGGAAGGCTTCGCCGATTGCCTGCACATCCGCCGTCAAAAGGTTTATAAACAACATCGAAGCGCATTCCGTGGCGATGCGCGGCGCTGCACGCCGTCTTGAGCAGATCGAATCCCAGCGGAGAGTCGGAATCATAAAGTGAATTTGTATCGCCTAATATCCACTCATGTCGTTTAGCCCCCATCCGCGCGCAATACGCCATCAGCGCGTCGATATCGTCTTCAGAAAAGAGCCGCACATCATCTTCTCCCAGTAGGCCGTGTTCATGCCCGGAGGCGCATAATATATTATCCTTGAAGTCGGTCGTGCAGCAGACGTCTTTTTGTTTTTTCATATTCTTTGCTCCTGTGCCTGTCGTAAAAAAATTTCCCACCCCACCCATTGAGTCGGACGTCTTCATAAGACATAGAGATTCATTTTAACGGTACAAATTGTGGAAAACAATCAAATTCTGACCCTGGACAAGTAAATCTCCGATGCGCCTCCGACGCCATAAGACACCCATATATCCCCCTCATGCTCCACCAAACCCGGATAGCTTGTGCCGTCCAGTTCCAGGCATTTGATCAGCAGTGCTTTGTCGGGGTCGATCCGGAACACATTGATAGTGCCGCTGACACGGCCGGCAGCGAGCAGGTCGCCGTTCTTAAGGCGGATAATGTTCGGGCCTCCCAGGCTGCCTTTGATATATTCGTCTGATTTTTCATACGACCGGTCGCCGGAATCAAACGCTACGGTGGTGTGCCGC
>PUNP01000617.1 GCA_003551785.1 Candidatus Brocadiaceae bacterium
TAACACTCAGCTCCGCATCATTGACCCGGCCGTGGAGCCACGACTTAACCTCCTCTGCATCAATGTCGGATAAAAAAGAAAATCCGCACCCATTCAGGATCTTCCTGACACGTTCGGTGTATAGTTTAGCATGTTTTTCGGTGCGCCCGTCAGCAATTATTGACTCCTGCCAGGCTTCCAGATATTCGTCCAGGTCTTTGGATTCTGTCTCCCTTTGATTCTCCACCAATCCCCATTTTGATAGATTTTTAAGAATACGCCCTGGAAGAGAGTCCGCCCAACGTCCAAGTTCCAGAGGGAAAGGGGTGCCCTCGGCTTTATATGCTGCGAGTTCCTTAACCTTACGTCCCAGTGCTTCGCTGTTTTTTTTGTTTTTATAGGCTGCAAAGCTCCGCTTTTTTTCTCCGTGGTCTTTGAATTCGACATAATATCTTGCAGTTTCCTTCTGCTTTCCATCTCTTAGATACCTTCGTTTATAAACCCTCATAGCTCCGTTGCCTCCACTTGCCATTAGATGAATAGTTGACTGGACTGTTGACTGCATTATACCATGTAAGGTGTTTAATGTCCAGAAGATGAAGAAATTTTTTGGATTTTATATTATCCGGGTATAGAGAATAAATGCTCTTTCCTCTTACCGTCCTTTACATTCCACATTCGTGGCAGCCGAATGCCGAATACAGAATTCTACTTTTCCACAACCTTCCAGCGTCCGCCTCTTGTCGGTCCTACTCGCTTTATATGCCCTGATTTTTTAAGGTTTTTGAGATGATATTTCACTCCACTTTCCGTGATATCCAGGTTTTCGGCCATTTTGCTGCTGCTGTTATATGGGTCCTCTTTCAGCATCTTGAGTATTTCCTGGCAACTTTTACCCAGGGGGCTCGGGGTAGTTTCAGGCACGGGTTCTTGGGAAGTGTCATCTGCATCGCTTTCAGGTGATTCCTCCGGTGCCTCTTCACCCCCGAAATGGTTCATGACAGCATTCACAATCTTTTCGGCTTCATTTAAATCAACAGCATTGGCGTGGTGTGTAATATAGTCGAAACCGAGTTCCTGACATAGCTGAACCAATTCGGAACCAGAAATATCAAAAGGTATGTGTTTGGCAATCTGGTATATTTTAATCCGATGAAATTTTAAGACAGTCCTTTTTATCTCTTCCGCCCCTTTTGGGCTCACAGCAGTCTTAGTGCTTACGATATGAAAAAACCCTATATCTTGGCATATATCAACCAATTCATGGGCAGATGCAATAAATGGCATTTCTTTTACTATTTCTTCCACGGTAACCTTCTCTTCGGTTGAAGAAGGCATATCGGCAACATCTTCCGGAAGCTCCGGTTCTCTTTCATAAAGACTTGCACCTGCCTCTTCCAAACTCCCCGCAGCCTCCCCCAGGGCCGCTGAAGTGATATCAAAAGGTTTAAACTCATCATCTATTTTGCATAACTCATCCCACATACCCTGCCGGAGTTTACAGGCAGGTTTCAGGCAGTATTCTTTGAATTCGTCCTCCGTTACATTGAGATCGGGGAAAATTAGTTTCAGATATGCAGTAGCTGTCTTTTGAACGGCATTTTTGTTGCGCATATCTTTAATATCTATTCGGTCCCGGGCATAGTTCTCATACTCTAGTCGGTCACGGAGGGATTCCAGAATTTCTGCAAAATAATCGCCCTTGAATCCAACAGATTGTGATGGTGTATTTGAAGCAATCCGCGGCAGCTTCCAGCCGGGAATAAGGCAGTGTATTCGGTCAAGAAAGGCTGATTCCTGGAGGAAGTTTGGGAATTCCTTAAATAAACCTTCTTCTATATTGCGTGGTGCATTATTTTCATTCATCTCCACGTTTGCAAGCATAACAAGCCCTGAAGACGAGGTGAAGCTATATCTGCCTCTGGTGAAAGTTCCCGATTCCAGACTTCCCTTCAGCAGTGAAATAAGCTCCCCATCGGTTCCACTTCTAATACTTTGGAGTTCATCCAGCACAACGAGGCTGTGTTTAAGAAAAAGTCCAGCTTCTTTTTTAACTTTATCATAGAACAGGATTGCAGGCGATACACGGCCTCCGTCAATCACTGTTGCATACCATGTCAGGTTTTTGAATAAGTGCGATTTACCCGTGCCCTTTGGAGCGGGTTCAATAAGGTTAAGCCTTTGTTCAACCATTGGAGCAGCCCGTGCCATCAGCAATTCATTAATTTCGGGGGTATTGTTGGCGGGGTTATACCCCATACTGGATATGATCAGGTCGATCCATTCCTCAGTAGTGAAATGTTTTCGCCCCTCTATGTATTCAGCTAAATCCAGACTGGCCACCTGTAAAGGCCGGAATTGATTCATTATGATTGATCCGGATGCAGAACCGGGCGAGGGAGGTGGTGGTATATATTCAAGAGTGCCCACCCCCCATATACCGCTTTTGAGGAGGAGATTGTTTTCACCAACAATTTGGGGGTTTATATCGGCTTCGTCATCTTTCAGATAAGGTATGTGAAGAATATTTCTGTTTTTTTGCAGGTCTACTGAAACTTTGTAATGGTCCAGCAGTTCTACAATTTCCTCATTACGAAGTTGATTCTTCAGAGCATTCTGCTGATTGGTTCCCGGCAGATGCTTCGTGATGAATTCAACTATTTGGTTTTTTATATCTTCCGATAGTTCAGTGCTGTCGCCAAGAAAATGGGCAATAATCCATTCGCTCACATAAGTAGGTATGGGTTTATTGTCAAGCCCGAGTTGTGTGGTATAACCCTTGTTTATTACCTTTTCGGGATAGTATTCCTTTGCCTTCTCTTCGAATGACTGCATAGCTTTTACCTCCAAATTTCATGATAGTTTCGGACAGTTTCATAACACAGAATAATTTTTGGGGTAGTATCGGTCGGTCTTTTGGGGCAGTTCCTCTGAAACTATCTCAATAATTATTTACTGTTCGATACCTGCCTTACTCAACAAGTCGAAAGAAATCTGGATTTATAACGGTTATTTGGGGGAGGGTATTAGGCCGGAATAAAATCGGGGATTATAATTGTCGTTGACCGGAAAGAATAGTTGTCGTTTGACAATTACATGAATTATACGAACAAGGGATTCTCACAAAAGAAGAATTTGATGAAAAGAAAAAAGATTTATTGCAAAAAATGTGATAATCAGTGCGTTCTGTCCCAGCCCCA
>PUNP01000581.1 GCA_003551785.1 Candidatus Brocadiaceae bacterium
GGTTATCACGAATGAAACGCGCGGTCTGCTCGGCGAGGAAAACGGGCTTGCTGAGTTTTTCCGGCAGTGCGGCGGCCTCGCTCCGATGCACCGTCCGACCGTTTTCCGGAGTGTAGCCACGATTAATCAGCCATTGCGAATAATCGGAGACGGCATTTTTGTCGCGTCCGGGACGGAAATAGGCATTATATTGATTTTCGATACTCTTCCAGTGCTCGAATCCATGCTGCGGGTACAATTCATCACCCAGGTGCCACTTGCCGAAATGGGCGGTTTCATAGCTTTCAGGCAGCATTTCCGGCAGGCAGGGAACGTCGAAATCCAGCGGGATATTGTTGGCCGTACAGCCGTTGGTATGAGGATAAAGCCCCGTAAGAATGCTGCTGCGCGAGGGCGTGCAGACCGGTTGCGTAATGTATGCACGGTCAAAAACGCATGACTGCTCGGCAAGAGCATCGAGATTGGGCATCTCGATCAAGTTGTTACCGTAAGCCTTCAGAGTATCGCAGCGCTGCTCGTCGGTATACAAAAACAAAAGATTAGGTTGACGCATATTCATTTCACCTTTATGTTAAAGTCTATGTATCGAAATAAGCAGTCATTACTTCCACGGGGACAAGCCCCGTGGGGAGATTGGATGACCAAAACGGTTCTGGTACTCAGTCATCAAATCCACTGGGGCAAGCCCAGTGGTGGTTCTATCACCTCGTTCAGGTTTGCCGACCCGGGCCCTACAGACCTTGTTCGCATGGTTTGCCAGATTAACGGTCGTTTCCCCACGGGCCTTGTGCCCGTGGCTTGCATGACTGACTACCAGAAAAAACAAAACACCAAAACTGAAGACTCCACGGGGCTTGTCCCCGTGGTTATCATGACTTGCCTGAAATCAAAAGAAAAAAAACACCTACACTCAAATCTCGAACACCGGATTTATGCTTGAAACATGCTGTTAATAGACATTATAATAAACGAAATGGGTTAATTTTTAAATTTCATTAGTCTTCTTGAGGACTTCGATGATGGAAGGTACTCCTTTCATATCTCATTCACGGGACACAGAGACGATGGAAGCCAAAATCCGCTGGTTCCAATCCCTGAGCGTTGAAGAACGCATACAGATGCTGTGTGACCTTACGGATTTAGCTCTTTCCCTGAACCCCTCATTAGCGGAGCAAAAACATGCTGAACCGGTACCAGGACGTGTTCAGGTCCTTACAAGAACATGATGTCAAATACGTAGTAATCGGTGGTATCGCAGCAGTTATACACGGCATACCGCGTGCGACGTTTGACCTCGACATTCTGATCGAAGCCTCTCCCGATAATGCCCGACGTCTGCTGGACGCTCTTATGAAGGCCGGTTTGGGTACTGCGCTGAAGACTTCGGCCAAAGAACTACTGGAGTATGAGATCACCATATTTCAGGACCGTCTTCGCGTGGACGTGCAGACTTACACTCCCGGCATTGTTTTTTCAGAAGTTTGGGCACGCCGCACAACCGTCAATTATCAGGATTCAAAGATATTTGTCTTATCCAAACAAGACCTTATTCTTTCAAAACGCTCAGCGGGACGCGACGTCGATATCGAGGATGTACGACTGCTCGAGATGCAAGACAAGGACAGTATCCCACCAGATAAGTAGCAGTTTTCAACTATACTGCTGATTCAAATCATTCAAAGCCTCCACCAGTGCATAGACATCACGCTCCGCCGGCTGCATCTCGTCGGTAGTGATCATCAGGGCGAACGGCGTGGGGATGAGCCGTTCGGGTATCATTTCCTGTAGTGTTTCAAGGATTTCCTGTTTACTTTTGTTGATGAAAAGCTGCGCGCTGAGGCGTCCCCAGATGATAAAATCATCTCCGAACCGCTCGCGCGCGGTTATGTAGTGGGTATCGCCGACCGGCGGCGGGGTGACCGAATGGATGCCGTCCATGCCGGTTTCCTCAAAGCAGTCAAGCAGCGCCATCAGGCTGCCGCACATATGCACCACACATTTCATGTCCCGTTCATGCGCTATGTCAACATATTTTTTGACATGTGGTAAGGTCAACTCCCGATAATAATCCGGGGAGATGATCTGCGAAGAGGTGTTTTCCGACAAACGCAGCACCACCGCATTCGGGCACGATTCGAAGCCTATCTGCAGTGCTTCGAGGTTTTTTTGGTGCATCGCGCTGATCATCGACCTCATCTGCTCCGGCGCGTCCATCAATAAATAATAAAAATTCTCGACCCCGGTCACGAACTGGAGCAGTTCCTGAACCGGCGACCATTTCCATGGTAAGCTCCAGGCCGCCCGACTTTCTTCTTCGGTGAAATCAGGATTTTTAGTATAAAGAAGATTCCGCTGCACCTCATGCCAGAGCGGTATGTCATCCACCGTTTTTACGGGGAACTCCGTCATGTGATTGCTGTGACGGAGTGCGGTCAGGGTTCCTTTGGAAGTCTCCCAACGGAAGAGATCGACTTCCTGCTCGCGCGTGTGCGAGAACTTCACATTGTCGTAATCGATCATCAGCCAGGGCACGCTGCGGCTGGCAAAGGGCTTGCATTCATTGCGCGAGCCGCCGACACCAAAAACACGATGATCGCCCACCTGATGAAAATCAGCGGATGACGGCTGATGGTAATTGTCAAAACCGCCTGGAAGTGTCCAGTACAGCATACGCGGTGCTTTACCTTCATAAATGTGCTGGGGTGTTATCATAGTTATTACCTCGTGCTTAATTCATAACCCGGACAAGCCGCAATCAAGAATTCAAACTCCTGACTTTCATTGTTTCCAGATCGTACAGATGGGTGAGTTCTACCAAATACCTAAAAAATTTTCTACCGGTTCCCTATCATCAGCATAGCAGATTTCACTCAGTAAGTATTTTCTTAAAAGACCAAAACACCCCCCGAAAAGCGCCGCTAAGGCGCTTTTCAAAAGGGTTTTAACGCGTAATCCATTTGCTAAAAACAACTTAACGTGGTTAAACCAACTTACGTTAAAAAACAACTTAACGTGGTTAAACCAACTTACGTTTAACCAACTTACGTTTACGTACTTGACACAGAGCGGCCTTTCATGTATCATAAAGTAAAGATAAAATAGATTCCTTACATTATTAAGAAGGTAAGAACAATGCTTGTGTCAAAGATTAGCAGTAAAGGACAGACGACCA
>PUNP01000563.1 GCA_003551785.1 Candidatus Brocadiaceae bacterium
GACCAAGACTCTCGTGATAGTCGTTTATGCCTATCAGGATGGCGTATTTGCTGCTGGTTTGATTTGGCATATAAGATATCTCCTGATTACTGCCGATACTTTTCAATTATATTTAGACATGGCTTTAGTTTGTCTTTTCGCGCAATTTCGCGTGTTTCGTAGTTGGATTTACGCCTCCACCAAAAACGACAGAATACCGGCTCCCCAGCTGTCCTCCGGCATGTCGGCCAGTTGGTCAAGCATCGCTTCAACGCGCTCAGGACTCATCAACGAAAACGGACTTTGCGGGGTGGACTTGTAAATGTCCGTCTCCGTTATCAGCGGCTTCGGGGTTACAATCACCGCAAGCTCTTCCCAGCCGGGAGGGCCGACTTCAATATAGTCCAGGCCGTTGCGCCTTAAATCCTCGCCCGGCAGCAGACTGCCCGGCACCTGATATTTTTCCCCCGCCTTGACTTTCGCTTGCTCTATACCCACATACGCATTCGGGCTGTGCAGCCAGACCTTTCCGCTCGTCCCTATATTTATTACGGTCGCATAGCCAGACTCACACGGCATGAATTCGAACTGCAGCGGTGAATTGATGGCCAGGGCATCGACCTTTTTGGTCCCGATATCACGCGTTTGGAGTTCCAGCTTTTTCAGCATAATCCCTTTGGACACGGCCGCGGCCTTCTCGCGGATGATCTGCGCCAGATAAGCGGGCCCCGCCGTCTTGCCGAGCAGCTCCATAGTCCTGGACGACAGGTTGGATGCCGAGACGCCGAGACGTTCCTTGGTCTCGTGGCTTTCCTGCACCGCTTCTTTCGTGACAGAGGCCATTTCCGATAGCTGGTTCATCGCTTCTTTCATGTCATTCAACATCGCAGTGTTGCGCTTTTCCGCTTCCTGTGCTTCTTTCATCAGTTCGTTTGCCGACTCCGTGTTATGCCTTATCTTTTCAATCTCCGCTTCGATCTCAGCTTTTTCCTTCTCCGCTTCCAGCCTTGCCTTCTCAATATCGAGTTCGGACTGAAGTTTTCGCTGCTGCCGCTCCTGATCCAGCTTTTCGAGCTTTGCCTGCCGCTGCTTTTCATTGAGCTTTTGATCGGCCTCGATTTCCTTTCTGGCGGCTTCAAACTGAGCCTGCTGTTGTTTGAGTGTCAGTTCCCGTTCGTGCTGCTGCGCCAGTTCTTCGGCCTCGAGTTCCTGCAGTTTCTGCTGCTTTTTTATCTGTGCTTCCTTGTCGGCCGTTGCCGACTCGTATCGGACGGACTTGATTTCCTTCAGTTCCAGCCAGTTGTTATCCATCCAGGCGGGCAGTTTTTTTTGCCACCAGCTGACGGGCAGCGCATCCTGATTTCTGAGCGCATCGTAGCTCAGCGTACTTATTTCGTCCGATACCGGCTGCCTGCACGATTGAATAAGCACGTTCTCAAGTGACGTGACGTGCAGCGTGTCGGCTGCTTTCAGCCGTTCGATCCCGTATTCATTCAGACATGCCCTGGGATCTGTTATCCGGCATGCCGCTCTGATCGTCAGGTCAACGTCTTTGCCATCATTGGCGCGCAATCCGGCGTAGCTCCACTCGACATCGAAAATATCCGCGTTTACCTGGGCAAGGATATCGTTATCTTCAAGCTTCCCGATATCTTTAATGTCCATTACACGATCCAAACGATCCGTCCCGTCGGCGAAGGTGCGGTAAAGATAACTTTCAGCCGAAGGCGTATCCACAAAGCGTTTTATGTCCTTTTTTCTGCCCAGCCAGTTTGACGAAGACCTGAATTTTCTGCAAATCATAGTATATGTTCTCCTGTTAGTAATGAACGGCAACAGCGGAAACTACGAAATACGCGAAAAAACGACATAAAGAGATTCAAAAGTGTAAATGATTATAGATGTATCCAATCGTTTTTGAACACTATATCCAAAACCATTTTATTATCTTCCAGCCCTATTCATACCTGGCTTCTATCCGTTCTTTTACGCCCTTTCAGGTAGTATTATGTCGTTCAATCTATTTATTGTCCTGTCGTTAATCCGTTTTTCGCGTCTTTTCGCGTATTTCGTAGTTCAGGTCGTTCAGGCCTGTTCCAATTGCACGGCAAAGCTCATGATACGGATGTTGTAAAGCATGGCCAGTATGACGGCCAGCACGAATATCAGCGCCGACCAGGGTCCGGTGAGCGCCGTGCCTATCATAAACCAGGCAAGAATGGCGTCGGTGACCGTATATATGCCAAGCACAAAAGCGTTCCGGCTGTTGGACCGTCTGCGGACCATGCTCCGGATAAAGGATATCGAAAAAACAGGCAGCAGCAGCACCAGCATCACCCAGAACAGACCGCGCTGCACCCAGGCCACCGCCTCCGTTCCCCGCTCTCCAGGCACTCTTCCGGATGCAATGCCGATCTCATCGCTGGCATAACTGCCTTCATAAACCATACTGCCGTCTGCTGCAATCAGATGGTAACTAACATCGATATCGACGCCGCCGGGATAGGACTCGAAGTTGCGCACGGTTCCGAACAAGGCTCCATCAGCATTCATCTTCCTTGCTCTTTCCGCAGCATCCGAGGCCGATTCAGCAGGCGGATGACGAAGGTTGAGCTTGTCGCGCAGTTTTTCTATGAACCGCCTGTCCCTGAGGTCGAGAGTGCCACGCAGCTCAATTTGCTCGCGCAGGGTGTCGGTGAAATAGTCCGAGGGGTCATTCCCGAAATGCAGCAGAACAACATCATGAAGCTCTCCTCTGTTCTGCCGCAGATCTTCCACCATATCAGAGACGGCCTGATGTGCCAGGTCTTTCCGCACTTCACCGACATCCGGCTTGCGTGGGCCCAGATGCTGCCAGCCTAGCCAGGCAATGGCGGCGATCATGACAAAAGTGCCGAATTTTGAAAGTAAGCCGAAAACCCATTTTGTAACCATCTCAATATCTCCTTTGAGTTTAATAACAAAAGAACAAAACACTACAAAGACATACAACTACGAAACACGCGAAAAAAAGCGAAAGACAAAAGCAACAGTAGTAATGGTTACAAAAAACTGCCAAGCCCAAATCGACCTTTACCATAGTCATTATATTTATATTTCTGCTGCCATTTCTTCGTCGCTACAAGTTTGTTACTGCTTTTATCTAACCTGGCAAATCCCCAGCGTATTCCAACAAAGGCCGGATAATTTCC
>PUNP01000213.1 GCA_003551785.1 Candidatus Brocadiaceae bacterium
CCATCAGCGTATGCTGAGCACCTATAGAAATCAGTTAACGTTTTAACACCACCGCATATAGAACAGGTTTTCGTAAACACAGTAGCAGTTGATAGGGTTACTCCTCCACCGGCCATCCGTCGACTCCGATCTTCGGCTTTCGCTTCTTACCTGTTTCGCTGAGTGTCTTCTTGGTATGACACTCGTCGCATATGGCCTGAAGATTCTCAGGGCTATCTGTTCCGCCCTTAACCTTGGGCACTATATGGTCTACGGCTGTCGCAGGTGTGACATGTCCCTCATCATAGCATACACGACAGATATACTTGTCACGTGCCATGACCCAGTCACGAACGAGCTTCCATTCCCGTCCGTAACCTCTCTCATGTCTAGATTGTCTAGACCAAGCCAAAGCGGCTTACTCTACAAGCTCCCAACCTCGTGGAACGGCGGAACCTTTGGGGACATACGCCACACGCCGACGGCCGGGCAGATCATCTTCGTCAGTCTCTACATTATCTTCCAGCTGAACAGCACGCAAGAGATCGCCCTTACGGTGCTCACCTTCGATACGCATCATATGACCCTTACGAGTCTTGAACACCTGACCAATTTGGACTTCTTCACTCATTTGCTTACTCCTCATTGAGATATTCTTGGATAGTCTGCCATGCAGCGTCAGCGCCATGGCAGGTTTCGACTCTATAACCTTCACGTCTCAAAGCCTCGTGTACATCTTTTTGAGACTTTGACAAGGCGCCCTGTTTCTGATGCTTCATTTCGATATAGAGCGCGCCGTACTCTCTGCGCTTTCGTGCAATGACGATGTCAGGCATTCCCGCCAATACGCCTTCAGATTTCAAACGAACAGCAGTTTTCATATCCCGTGGCCCGCCGTTCGGTATAGCGTAAATGAGTAGATCAGGGTAGTTATTGCGTGCTCGTGCTACGACAATCGCCTGTTCTACGCTCTCTGACCTCGCCATATTGAAAACTCTACATTGAATCATCAAAACTGTAAATCGAACGCTCAGAACTTGGGACTGGTCCCTGTACCAAACGCAGGGACCAGCCAGGCTGCTGATTTTGTTATGCTTTTTCCCTCTGGACCACGGGACCATACAGAGCGCTCGCCTTTATATATATATATTTATTCTCTATTCGCATTTCTATATTTTCTATCTATATCCTTATTTTTTAATTAAAAGATGGTCCTATGGTCCTAGAATACATAAGTAGTTGTATACAGTAGCATTTTTGATTTTGAATCATAGACCTAAGAAAAGGCCCAGGACCTACGATTGAGGTCCTATGTTTTTTTTGATTAGAGGTCGAGATCATTACGTGATTTGTCAACATGAGCAGGAATTCGCATGCACTTGACTCGAACGCCTTCGACATAGTGTTTGTTCTTACCAGGCGCGTACTCATCTTCTGTCGTCACAAGTTTGAGAATATCAACGCTCCTACGTTTGAACGTTCTCGAATCGTTGTGATCATATTCAGACTCAAGAAACTTCTTGAACACCGTGGCTGGTTTCAATAGCACAGTGTGTCCGCTATCGTCAATCTTGACGGCGTCATAGATCATGGTCAGAGCGTCATTGTTATGGATCCAGACAAGAAACTCATCAGCAATGGCTTGAAAGCTGTGACTGATATTGCCGAATTGATTGCCGATGCCGTGGCGCTCTTGAAACTCTCGCAGCCAGACGTCAGCCTTTCTGGAGGCCTCGTCTCGCCCTAAATGTCGAGCTTGATTCATATAGTTATTCATATGAGTGACAACATAATGACAAAGCGCCCTCATATAGCGCCGTTTATCACTTTTGAAAAGATAACGCTCTGAGATGACTCCCGACTGCGCCCAATAGCTCATACGCTTTACAAACTGATCTTCAACGCCATGCTCGGTCACCAATGACCCGACATCTTCGGCTGAGAAAAACAACTTGGCGAATACCTCGACTTCTGTCTGCAGTTGGTATTTGGGCGACAGAGTAATCATCGACTGAAGCTGCTTGAGTTCAGACTTGACTGTCTTGAACTCATCGATGATGATCGCATAGCGACGTCTAAAATCCCCTGGTGAAAGCCCAACTGCGCGCCCTTCAAACATGGCTTCTGTTTGCTTGACACTGATCTCATGACCCATGTTGAGTGTCTTTAGCGCGCTAATTAGAAGCCCTTTCCCCCAGTCGCTAGGCGCGTGGATCCACAAATACGCCTGCTTGCGGTCACTGGCGGTCTTTGACATTGCCAGGAACTCTATGAACTCATCGAATCGCTCAAAATGGTCTTTGAAGTCTTGAACGTAGACGGATCCCTCGTCTCGTGGATTGATGAAAAACGGTGTGAATCCTTCAGTAATTGTCGCAGTGTCTCTTGATCCGTCAATATTGATGACACTCTCATCTAAGAATATGTCATGGCGCCATTGGATCTGTGAGCATGCGTTGTTCATCTTTACGTATAGCATGACGATGCCATTAAGCGCTGCGACTACCTTGCGAGCGTCGCGATCAAGTTGCTCAGCCGTCGGATTATTTCTTGTCGTTGTGTCAGCGACAGTGGCTCTGATCGCATCGTGATTGAAAGCCGGGCCATAAAGCTTGGTCCACACACCGACAATATCGGTCTGAGCAAATGTGTTCAACCCATTGGTTGTAAGAACATGAAATTTCTCCTGCGCCCAAATGCAATGGGCTACATGGCTCTCGATGATCGTCGGGAAGATGTCAAAGTGAATGCAGTACTCTTCAGCCGACCAATTCTTAAATGAAAAACGCGTCTTGAGGTATGTGCCCATCTCAATGGCTAGTTGGCGCCCTGTCTTACAGTCTACTACTCGTGCGAAATCTTGTCTGACGAGATCGCGTTTTAGCTGGTCAAAAGATGCATCTAGTCGTTCACAGAGCCATCGGGCGGCTTCTTCAAGCGTTGTAGGTGTCCCCCATCGCTCTACAAGATTCAAAGGCGTAGTGGGCGTCTCCTCACCGAAATCTCGAGCGCCTTCGCTAACGATCGAGATGTCTTCTTCAAGGTCTCGTCCCAGTGAATCAGACGATATACGATAGCCGTCTTGATATGGCTTGGCGTCAGGGAATAGCTCGGGAACCCATTGACTTGTGTTGTGAAGTGCGACAGTATTGATACGCTGCCAAATTGACAACCCATTGAGATCAGGTGAA
>PUNP01000509.1 GCA_003551785.1 Candidatus Brocadiaceae bacterium
ATGCCGGATGAAGTCCGGCCGTTCAACTCGGAAGAAAAACTCATTGAGACCGCCTACCTGTTTCTCAGCCTGAGAAGCGATCTGGAAAAAATGTCAAGGAGTAATCGGGGCAACGGTGAAGTCAAAAAAATGACGGAGCAAGTGGAAGAGTTTTGCAATTACTGGCACCGGGCATTTGAGATGACAGACGACACAATAAATTTCTGTGCGCAGTGCAATGAACTCGGTCTCTCGGAGATTGAACGCGAAATTCTCACGGTACTGCTTCTTGACCGTATCGGGCTGATGGATCGCCCCGTCTATGACTGCGGCCATGTGCTGTCGCAGCTCAGCCTCTCCGGTGCCAAGGCGCTGGAAGCCATCAGGGCGATGTCGCCTGGCGCCAGGCTCGACAAAGAGAACCTCATCTTCTTCGACGACCCCGAGATGTCCCCCCGTGACCGCCATATCACCATCGACCCACTGATCGTCGATTCATTTATCAATGGAGAGAGCGAAAACGAAGCATGGGATATCGAACATGAAAGCGAACTGCATGACAAGCTGAGAAAACTTATCGATCTGTATGAGAAGAAAGTGGATACCTTCGGGCGCGGGTTCCCCAGTTTTCGACGCAGTGACAAAAACGAATTCTTCCGCGTCGAGCGCCGGATCGACTACATGAAATCCCGATTGCTGGGCACTCTGGACGCCCACCCCGGGTGGGGACTCGCCCGTTTGCTGGCAGAATTCGGTGATGGCAAGAAACATGAAACGGACATCGTTCTTGCGCTCGTGTGCAAAGAACTGGGTCACAGGGAGGACGCGGAAAAGCTGTTTGAAGGCGGCACCCTCGCCCGTTTAGCCTGCGACAGCATTGATAATGTCAAACGCCAGTATGATCTTCTTCAGTCGGACTCGAAACTGGTGGAAAAAAAGTTCGTGCAGCCGTGCGGCGGTGCCGGCGCACTCATCGACGATACGGATGAAGAGATTGCCCAGACCGAGTGTGAACTCGGTGAAAGGGCATTGGAACACCTCGATGTAGAACGTCGTGAGAAAGTGGAGATACGTAAAAAAATGGGGGTAAGGGAGCCGAGAATGCGATTTGATCAGATTGTGCTTTCGCCTGATGTCAGCCATGCGCTGGATATGGCGCTCGCCCAGGCACGTAATGCAGATGTGCTGGTGAAGGACTGGGGCCTTGGCGATGTGATAACCTACGGCCGGGCGGTAACGCTGCTGTTCAGCGGCCCGCCGGGCACCGGCAAGACCGCCTCGGCAGAGGCGTTGGCGCACGAGCTGGAACGCCCGCTGCTGGTCGCCGATTATTCCAAAATCCAGAACTGCTTTGTAGGCGGCACGGAGAAAAATATCGTCAAGACCTTCCGCCATGCACGCTCACAGGGAGCCGTTCTGTTCTGGGACGAGGCCGATGCCATGTTCTATAACCGCGATATGGGCCGGCGCACGTTCGAGGTGCGAGACGTTAATATTTTGCTTCAGGAACTGGAGAAATTCGACGGCGTCTGCATCCTGGCCACCAACAGAAAATGCTCGCTGGATAAGGCGCTGGAGCGCAGGATCAGTGTCAAGATTGAATACGAACGTCCTGACCGTGCGATGCGAAAAAAGATATGGGAAAAGATGATACCGAAGAACATGCCGCTTGCGGGAGAAGTTGATTTTAGCAGGCTCTCGCATGCGGACATGAGCGGCGGCGAGATCAAAAACGCCGTGCTGAACGCCGCCCGCATAGCTGTGGCACGCGGAAAAGATGCGAAGGTGGGAATGGAGGATTTTGCCCGTGCGATTGACATGGAGACCGACGGCAAGTGGTCGGGACAAGATAAGAAGGCGGGATTTATTTGAAAATCATTGAAGCAGGATATGATTTGACTTTGTTCATATTTAGTAATATGATAATTGCAACAAAGATTTGATTAATACTCTTTTGTTCACTCAAAACTGCATTCCGGATAGTGAGGAATAAATAATGGTAACGATAAAGAATAGCATCGAAGAGATGAAGAAGCGTATTGTGGCAAGGTTCGATCCGGAGAAGATTATCCTCTTCGGCTCTCATGGGCGGGGGCAGGCTGGCGCGGGCAGTGATGTGGATTTGCTGATCGTTATGGACGTAGAAGGCTCCGTCAGGGAGAAGAGGCTTGCGATGAGGAAGGCGCTTCATGATATAACCGTTCCCAAAGATATTATTATTACTTCGCCGGAGGATTTTGAGTGGCGAAAAGGGATTCCCGGAACTATTGAACGCCCGGCCTTTACCGAGGGGGAGGTGCTGTATGCCAGAACATGAAAATATGCTAAGAGTGGTTCGGGAATGGGTGATCAAGGCTGAAAACGATTTGAAAACCGCCGAGCATGTGCTCAAACTGGAATCGGAATGCCCGACGGACACGGTATGTTTCCATGCCCAGCAGACGGTTGAAAAGTATATTAAGTCGTTGCTGGTGCTGCGAGGCATAGATTTTCCAAAAACTCACGATATCGAAGATTTGTTGTAACTGCTGTCGGAATCAGACCGTCCGGATTTGAGTGAAGAAGCACAAGCCAGGTTGACGGATTATGCTACTGTGATGCGGTACCCGGGCAGTTACGAGATCATTCCGCTTAAAGAAGCAAAAGGAACGGTCTCATTGGCAAAAAAAGTTGCTGCCTCTATACGGACGTTATTGCCTGCTGAGGTTTTATATAGTTAAGTTTATAACGAGTTGCCCATGAAGAAGGGGCCAAATTATTTCAGCGTGTCGATTGACGATGCCTTTTGCCGTGCCATTTTACTGCCGGATATTCACATCGTTTCATGGTGCCGGCGCGAGTTGCTTGTGGTCGTCATTCCACGTCGTAGTATGTTATATCGGAAGGTGCAGAAAAGGGCGTGTATGTCCGACTTGGGTCAACAAATTGAAAAGCTGGTTCGTTTGTATTGCCAAACAGGCCGACTCTTTTATAAATCGGAAAAAAGGGGAAATAATAGAGGGAGTCATATGAAGACTTCCCGCTAAAACCTTGACATTGTTGTAATCTTATCAATATCCGGGCGTTAAATATTCCCAACGATGCTTCCCTGAAGTTACCATGTATAGAACGGCATCGGCTGCGCAGCAGCCGAAAAAAGTGATCTTTGAGCGCATTTGACATCTGATCTCATTTTGGAGGTTCTCAGTG
>PUNP01000030.1 GCA_003551785.1 Candidatus Brocadiaceae bacterium
GGCAGCAGGTACTTGACACCCATGAACTTACTGCACGTGCGGCTATGGAATGTGATCGGGATTTGCTGTACGCCGCCTTGAACACCGACCCCTTAGCGGTGAATCTTGAAGATAACATGGCGATAATGGAGGAACTTTTAGAGGTAGAACGTGAAATGCTGCCGGAGGATTGGTTCAATAATTAGATATTTATATGAACAAACCAAAGAAAAAACCTATTGAACGTCTGACTGCTCATCTGGCTGAACTGCCAGGAGTTGGTGACAGGACGGCGCAGCGTTTTGCTTATCATATCGCAAGGATGAGCCGCACGGACGCTTTAAGTCTTTCAGAGGCAATACGTGACGTTCATGAGTATATTAAACAATGTTCGGTATGCTGTCTTTTGTCCGAATCTGACCCCTGCCATATCTGCGCAGCATCAAACAGAGATCGCACACGGATTTGTGTTGTCGAAGCTTCCAGAGATGCTAACGCTATAGAGAGCAGCGGCAGTTTTAAAGGGCTTTACCATGTGCTCGGCGGACGCCTGGCACCGCTGGACGGTGTTGAGCCGGAACATTTGAGTATCACACAATTAGTGAAAAGAGTAAAGAACGGTTCGGTAGAAGAAATTATTTTAGCTACAAACCCCGACATGGAGGGCGATACTACAGCGGCTATGATTAAAGACGTTATAGAAGACATAGAAAATGTACGTGTGACCCGACTCGCTCGCGGCCTCCCCAGCGGAAGCCACCTTGAGTATGCCAACGCCGCGGTTTTGTCACAAGCCCTGGAAGAACGACGGAGTATAGGATGATTTTGAGAATTTTTTATTACCAACGAAAACGAGGAAGCTACTTGCTATGAGAATGGAAGCCGCTTTGCAGGCGCGACAGGAAATGCAGATGAAACTCGCGCCGCAGGTTATTCAATCTATTGAAATACTCCAACTCTCCCTCCCCGAACTCGAACAAAGAATCGATGAGGAATTGGAAGAAAATCCCGTTCTCGAAAAAAAAGAAAATTCAGATGATCTCACCTCTGATCTCAACGATGAAAATCTCAATCAAGATGCTAATGAAGCAAATGGAGACGACCCCGAGCCTCAGGAGGTTGCGATTGACGAATCTGAGGATTCTGATCAGTTTGAACGTTTGGAGGAACTTACGGATTATTATGAAAAGCACTCTTTAGGTGAGTCACGGCCTTCACCAAAAGTTAGCTCTGAGAAGGGAGCCAAATTAGAAGCCCTGGAAAACTCGCCCGGTCCCGAACCTACACTGCACGAACATCTGTTTTCTCAGTTATCCTACTTTGGTCTTGATGAAGAGTTTGAATCTTTATGCGAAAATATTATTACCAACCTTGATGACAGGGGATATTTGCGCTATTCACTCGAAGAGATTTGGGAAGCGGCCGATCTCAAAATATCGTGGGAAAAAGCCAACGAAGCATTGAAATTAGTGCAAAGTTTGGAACCGCGCGGCGTAGGTGCCAGAGATATAAAGGAATGCCTGATGCTTCAACTCGACACACGAGAAGATGATTTTGCTCTTTTGTCGGAGCTGATTTCTCATCATTTTGAGGATATTACTAAAAATAGAATACCTGATGTCGCCAACAAAACCGGGCACTCCATCGGTGATATCAAAAAAGCGATAGAAAAAATCGGATCCCTGAACCCGCGGCCCGGCTCCTTGTTTAATAACCCTAAAACCCCCCATGTCACCCCGGATGTCACTATCTCAGAAAGTGAAGATGGCTATGATGTCACGTTGGAAAATGCCTGGCTGCCCTCTTTAAGAATAAGTGCGTATTATGCAAAACGCCTCCAGGAAGAGGACCTTGACGACAAAACCAGAGAGTATTTGACAAAGAAGTTGCAGGCCGCCCAGGGTATTATATCGGCTATTGAACAACGAAGAGCCACCCTGGAAAGTGTAACTGAACAGATAGTTAAAGCCCAAAAAGAATTTTTCGATAAAGGTGAAATGCACATTAAACCTCTTAAAATGCAGGACGTCGCCGATGCTGTCGGCATCCATGTATCTACTGTCAGCCGGGCTATATCCAACAAATATGCACAAACCCCTCGGGGGGTTTATTCCTTAAAACGCTTCTTTACAGGTGGCACACGTAAAGCGGACGGTGATATGGAATCATGGGACGTTGTTCGACAGAAATTACTGCAAATTGTTGAACATGAAGATAAAAATAAACCGCTCAGCGATGACGCGATCGCTGATAAACTTAATAAAGATGGGATCGATATCGCACGTCGGACAGTCGCAAAATACCGTAAAAACCTCGATATACCCTCTTCAAGAATGCGGAAGGAATATTAAAACCGTTCAGGGCTTAGCCGAAATGCCGCTGGAGGAAAATCTATTTAAAACCTTCTTTCGACTATTAATGTATGACAGGCATTCATGCTGACTATACAGCTTACGATGTATCTTTTCGGCGGGGCTGCTGCTGACTTACGACTGAATCGTGATGTAACTTCGCAGCCCCAACGCGAACTGTGCCTGATAAGCATGGAAACTATTTTTATGGACTTTTTTTCACTTTAATTACTGAGTAAATGACATGACCCAGGAAATCAAAACACCGAGAGTACGTTCGGCACCGTCACCAACCGGTGACCCGCATGTAGGAACCGCTTATGTATCTCTTTTTAATTACGCTTTTGCCAAAAAAAATGATGGAACTTTCATCTTAAGAATCGAAGATACCGACCGCTCACGTTCGACAGAGACAAGTGAGGATGCTATCATGCGTTCTCTGAGCTGGCTGGGACTTGAATGGGATGAGGGTCCTGACAAATCCGGGCCCTGCGGTCCTTACCGCCAAAGTGAACGCTTCGATATCTACAGCGAGTATGCAGGTAAACTGCTGGAAAATGGCACTGCCTATCGATGTTTTTGCACCTCCGAACGTTTAGCCGCCCTGCGCAAAACACAGCAGGCACAGAAACGCCCTACGGGATATGACGGTCTATGCCGCGCTTTGAGTGAAGATGAGATAGACGGTAAATTACAGGCCGATGAACCCTACACTGTTCGTTTGAAAGTGCCGACCGAAGGCGAAACGCGATATGAAGACTATATCCGCGGCACTATCAGCTTCAAAAACCCGGAAATCGATGACCAGATTTTGCTGAAAAGCGACGGGTTCCCCAC
>PUNP01000036.1 GCA_003551785.1 Candidatus Brocadiaceae bacterium
TGAGTATTACCAGGAAGGCGCCGTGGTGGGGTTCCGTCGCGCGGACAGGTATGAAGGACAGAAAACTCCCGGTAAGAAAGGCAAGATCAACGACGGGTGGACGTTTGGCGTGCGCGGTTCGTCGGGGTCTGGAAAGTACATGCGGATATACGACAAGGGGTTGGAGTCTGAAGGCAGGGAGGACTTTATCCGGTGGGAACTTGAGCTGACGGGCCGGCGCGCGTTCGAGGTCTGTTCGAAGATTCTGCTCTGTTTCGATGTTCCCGCCTACGGCGGTCTGCTCGGGGCGGTGATAGCGGGAGTTATTGATTTCCGCGTGCGGGCGAAGGGCCGGGGACAGAAAGAGCATGTCTCCCGCAGGGAACGGATGGAGTGGTGGGCCGGGATTGTTGAGGTATTGGGCGGTGAAGAGATAAAGGTGCGCGGAAAGGTGCCGGAAGCCACGATCGAGCGGACGGCGTCGTGGATGCACAGGCAGGTATCGGGTTCGCTGGCGGCCGTCCGTATGGCCCTGGGCGAAGAGGGGTTTGATCGGTGGCTGGAGACGATGCTTTACCTGGGCGAGATGAAGATGTCGCACCGGCACATAGGGGCGGTAAACCATTACAGAGCGAGGGCGGGGTAGCTTTGTTTGTTTTTTTTGACTGAGAGGAGAAGTTGGTAAAAAGGCCGATCCGGAGGGTGGAGAAGGGGCGGAGCGGAAGATGACGGATCATCAGCGGGCGGAGTTTATGGTGTATTTCGAGCGGTCGGCTTTACCGCCGATTTGTCCGGATTAACCTCGGGCGGCCGGTTTCAATTCCGTCCCCTTGGAATCTGGCCAGTCCGGGGTTATCATATTGATGTATGGTTCCCTGGCTGCGTTCTTTCGAGTGTCTCCTTGGAAGCGCAGTCGGGGGATTTATTGAAATTTATAATGAGTCATAAAGTCATATCGTCTAAATAGAGGAATTATCGGCAGCAGATGGGATTGAGCTTGGATTGAGTAAATTCGACCAGTAGCTTTCTATTCAGGAAACATTAATTATCCATTGGCGTGTTCAAGCTTTTCCTTAGCAGCCGTAGCGGCTTCACCGACTTTTTCATGAAGCTGTCTAAATTTCTCTTTTTTTCTTTTTCGAGTTTTACTATCAATTAAATGGAAGATACCATAAATGCTTCCAGCAGGAATCAAAAAGAAGATTATAAACATTATAATATGAGCAGCTTGCTCTTCAGAAGTTTCGGCAGGAGAAAGTTGACCGCAACTATAAATCAAACCAATAACTGGAAAAAAAAGGGCAAAACAACCTATAGGCGAGCAACCATGGGAAAAATGAGTGTTCCATTCAATAGTTATATCCCGAAACTCCATATTTTTTTCTTCAATTTGTTTTTCATACTTGGCCAGCTGAAAAATTTTAATTTCTGTTTGCCACCAATCGAATTGCTCCAATTTCGCAACAAATGGATTCCATACTTTTCTTGTTAAATTGGCATTAACAGGCCCCCCCGAAACGTCACCAGAAGTTGAAACCAAAGCCCCGGCTCCGCTAGCTTGACCTACCTCCTGTTTAGTTTGTTCACAATGGAGGTCGGCATTAGTAAATTCTTCTACAATTGCGTTGACCAAGGGTTCCCCAGATAGAGCGACTTCTTCAATCTTCAACTTTCCAGTTTGTTTTTCCCCTTTCGCCGCCTTCTCCTCATTGTACAGTTCTCGCAACGTCTTTTTATCCTCATTCATTTTTCTGCCCATTTTCTTCTTATGGGAGGTCTGAAACACTTATTTCTGTGCCTTCAGCCAACCCAAATTTTTCACGAAACATTTCATAATTTTCTGCAAATTCTTTTTCACATGCTCCTTTTCGCAAAAAAAGAATATCGTAACGATGTTCTGTTCGATCTGGTCCTTGCTGCTTTGGTGCTATATGGAATTCTTTGCCATCTATGTAATGATCGTCTCCTCTCTGCTTTAATTCTTCACGGATATTTTTCCGGATAAAAGCTGGTTGTGGACAAAGTTCAATGGCTACTACAACTGGATCATCATGAATATTCAGGTTACATTTTTTAGCTAATTTGTTTTCATAATCTTTGAATACAGTAATCACTTCATGGAAATCGGCACGTTTTCTGGATATTTCTGGTTTTTCCGGCTTGTTTTGTAGTGTTAAGGAGCCTTTATTTATTCTAAGTATCCAGTAGTCAATATTTATATATTTTTTCGCTATTGTATTTGCCACAAGATATAGTTGTCTCATATCCTGTTTTCGAATTGGTTCGGTTTTATGATGTTCCATCACATTTTTACATCTTTGACATTTTGTCATTTCTTTCTCCTAATTAAAATGTTAATAAAGGGTTAATTCACTTTAGTTTTTTGCATTTTTAAGGCGGTATAGGTCATTGATTTCTATTTATCGTCTTTGATTAGCTTATTGTATATTCTCAAACACTCTTTTTAATTTGTATGACTGGGGGTGATCTTCGTGCCCCATTAAAGCCACATTTAGAGTTTCGTTATATAAAACTGTAAGGGTAGCGGTAGGTCCCACATGTTCCCGGAGGCGTTCATCCTTAACTTCGAATTGCAAAGAACCGGTTTCTTTTGCCTCTTTGGCCCTCTCTGATGCTGGTGCAAATTTGAGAAGGCAAATAAAGGCGGAGTCGTCTACCACCAAACTTAAGTATTCTTCCATCCCCTCTATATCTCTTCCATATTGCTCATCTGGTCTCTTTTCAACATCAAACTCGGCTTTTAAACCTTCTACTGCAGTTCTCATTTCTGGGCTTAAATCAATTTTGTTTCCACAGCCTACCACATATCCTATTATTCCTACTAACAAACAAATTCCCACTACTAATCGCTTTTCCATTTTCCATCTCCTTTGCAAAAATACCGCCTTGATATCAAATTCATTTGACCGCTGGCAGCCTTTCATGGATATTAAGTGAACCCCGTCAACTCATCCCCACCGTGTCCTGTGTCGGTGGGGAAACTACGTGGTTCACTGAGGATTTACTACTTATTGTATTTAAGGGGCCTTACTTCGTCAAATGAGCAGGATTAATAAACAGGGATTAGATCCTGTCGCACAATAATTATCCAACCCAACCATTGGATCGGACATCTGCATGGGCAAGGCGGCTCATTTCCCTTACACTCATGCAGCTCATTCCAA
>PUNP01000016.1 GCA_003551785.1 Candidatus Brocadiaceae bacterium
ATCTCCAATATCAAACGAACCCCGTTGGCTCACGATAAATCGGTATCGATATCGCTATCGGGATCGGGATCGTTCTTTGTGCTTTCCCGGTTTCTTCAAAAGCCTATGCCGCATAGGCAGCGCTGCGTTGTGATCTGGTGACACCTTTTGCCACAAAGCAGACCGGCTCATTTACCCTCTATTTCCCTCCGGAAAAACACTTTTTTCGCATTTTATGCCGCCGATTTTTGCCTCTGCCTGAGCGATATGGAGTTTTCATCATATTTGGTTCGTCTCCGCCACATGGCATGCATTATTTTCACCCACTTCAGGGCGAGCTGGCGGAGCGTTTCATAATGGGTCTTGCCGGACGCCCGTTTTTTCCAGTAATAGTCGTATGCCCAGCACCGGTGAATGAGAGCTCAGCAGGGACTTTAGTTCCTGCTCATACATGGTCCAAACCGCCCAAATAAAGGGGGAGGGGAAGTGAAAGTCGCAAAAACGGGGGCATCGCCTTCTTTGCCGAAAACGGAGGGAAAGGGCCGAAAAGAACCCTTGCCATGCCGGGGCGTGTTTCTTCCAGGACAGACGGACCTTTCGAGTCCTTTTCAGAGTATTTTTTGATAGAAAGGCCGGAAGGTGATGAATTAACTTCCACAGTTTCATCTGAATCGGTGATATGCAAAACCTGCCGACCGTGCCAGCCGTCCAGACGCCGCTCCAGTATTTGCTTGTAAGCTTTCAGCACATCCAGCAGGCTGTTTATCCGTATCATGCCGGTGGGACAAACGCTAAATCCGGAGGCGTGGGAAACCAAAAGCTGCTCAAGCGGTGCTTCGACCTCGGCCGGCGGAATGGAGACGCTGAATTTGGAACGTCTGATCAGAAAAACAAGCAGTTTCTCAAAAGGACCGATATCTCCGGCATATTCCAAAATCCTGTTTCTACAAAGGGCGGCATATGCAAATCCTCCCCCTTTTTCACTTATCCAGACCCTTACGTCCGGGGCACTGAGGGCTTTGCTATGTTCGCTGAAACTACGGCAGCTTCTGCACTCCAACCCCTGAAAGGCTTCATACATTTTTCGGGCTTCACCTGCATTTCCATCCCAACGCTTAAAATCGGACGCCTGTTCGTTTTTTTCTTCAAAGCGCACCATCCGCGGCCCCAGCTGCAGCTTGCGTTCATGTCCTGCAGTTTCCCAGCCGTAGCGACCGTACCGGATACGGTCTCCGCCGAGTATGTTTATTGCATGTCCTTGATTGCCAAACTCTTCAATGCTTTTTTCCAAAAGACGCCTCATGAACCCTTTTCCCCGGAAGGGAGGATAGGTAAACACATCGCCCAATCCGGATATCTCAAGTTTTATTCGTGATGTTATCTTAAGAGTCCGTGGCACTATTCGCATACCCGCAACTATTTCTCCGTCTTCCTCGGCCAGAAGCCACTGCGACATTTTTTTGGCATCGGTCCCCCGGGTTTCGGGATGGAGGTTGTCAAAAGGAAGATGAGAGGGGTTGTTTTCACAAAAACTGAGTAAAACACGACTCATAACCATGGAGTAATCCTCCGGTTTTCCCTTCCTTATTCGCATTGGTTTCTCCTTTTAAATATTTTTCCGTAACGTCAGGGTAAAAGGGTTAAGTTAACCATAAATAAAACAAGATGTTAATCAGACATCCTTAACTGCCACGACCCTTTTTTCCAGTCGCGCTTTCTCGGCCGCAAAAACTATGGTATGAGTCCGAAGCGACTCTTGAGCATCTGTTAGGATAAAAGACTGATCGCGAGAGTGTAATGCCCGCAGCCAGTTCAAGGTAATCCGCTGATCACCGCCGCCGTGTCCACCGACTTCCATGGCCAGATCGAAATTTATTGTGTCGCCATTATTTTGTTCGCTTTTGTTAGCCCGATCAGGAAACTTTCGCACTTCAATCCGATTTTCGGCGCCATACATCAAAAGTTCTCCTTCCGTACCGTGGGCGCGCAGCCTCCGGCCTCCCGGTTTACCGAACGCCGTCATGGTAAAAGTGGCAGTAATATCATCGGCGAACTCCAATATTACCACCTGGTGATCTACCGCATCATTATCACAATGGTACACGCAACGGCCCCGTAAGTCAGCATGGGGAGAACACTTCCAGGTCGCATAGGGACATTCAAATTCCGCCGGACACCCATCAATGCAATGCAAAGGGGCGCCTTCCGGGGCATTTTCCGGTCGAAACCATGTCAAGGAACCAAAAGAAGACACATAATTGCAAGGTGTTTCAGTCAGATAGGCCAAATAATCTATATCGTGACAACTCTTTGCCAGCAACATAAATGAAGAAGTTTTCGAATTTGCCCATCGGCCGCGAACATAGCTGGTAACGTGGTGCCAGGGCTTAACCGGCTCCAGGAGGTCCAGGCTGATTAACCGTCCGATAGCTCCCGAATCGATCAACTCTTTAGCTTTGCAGGTGGTACGGTTATACCGCATTGAATGACATACTGCGACGATCCCGCCAGTACGCCGTTGTGTCGCTTCAATCGCCCGGCAATCTTCCAGGGTGACAGCCATGGGTTTCTCCAATAAGACATCATAGCCTTTATCAAGACAGGCCACGGCTGGTTCCGCGTGGTCTCGGTCCATGGTCGTAATCACAACCGCATCGCATTGCGAATCCTCTTTAACGAATGATTGCCAGTCGGGATATGCCTGATCAGATTTTATCTTGAATTCTTCACAAAACTGGTTCCGTTTCTCCTCCAGTGGTTCGGCAACTGCAACCACTTCAGCAAGACGACTTTGACAGATACGACCGGCAAAACTACATCCGCGAGAACCCGCTCCTAAAACAGCCACCTTTTTTCGCCTCATCGCACTTCCTCCTTTCCATGTTCCCTAATCCGCATATTTCATGCGTTTTTGATGATTACATTTGTACGGGAACCTAACTTTTGGTATAATAGTTGTTTAAGCTGCAACTTTTAACCAAAAAGAGAGGTTCCCGATATGACAGAGTGTAATAGGAAGGCGATGGAGTTTTCAAGTGCAGGCAGCAACTTTTTGCCCAAAAAACAAGATAATTAGTGCCTGACCGAAAAGTATATAATACACTGTAATGCAGAGAGTTGCAAATGAAATGGCAATGCGAATCTTTTGGAATTACTCCCGCAACTCCCTTCTTACACGATATCTG
>PUNP01000138.1 GCA_003551785.1 Candidatus Brocadiaceae bacterium
AGATTTTTCCAAAATCTTTTGCTTTTGCCAATGCACGGACCGTAAGTGTCTCTGTTTCGGTTCCAATGTATTTTCTAATGAAAGCTTTTTCGCCCCTTGTGTATTTCTTTAATCATTTTGCTGTCACACCCATTAGTAATATTCTGCTGGGGTCGCGTCGAAGAGCGCGAGATATATCGACCGATGATTTCAGGGCTCTTATAACCGAATCCAGCAAGCGGGGACTGATAACCGCCGATGAAAACAAATTTTTGTCCGAGGTGATTGAGCTGGGTTTTTTAAAAGTCCGCAATGTGATGTGTCCACGGGTGGACATAGTAGCGTGCGAGGTAAGCAGGGAACCGGAAACCGCCGTCGAAATGATGCGCCGCAACGGACTGACAAAGATTCCCGTTTATCGAAACAAAATCGATAATATCCTCGGACTTGTTTATCTGCGTGACATAGTGCTTAATAGCAATAAGCCCTTGGCGAAATTAATCACCGAGGCCAACTTTGTCCCGGAACAGAAAAGTGTGGAAAGTCTGCTCGAGTTTTTCCGGGATAAAGGCATTGATATCGCAGTTGTGGTCGATGAATACGGTGGCCTCGCGGGAACGGTCAGGCTCGAAGACATCGCCGAAGAACTGCTTGGGCCTATTGATTTAGCTTCTGAATCGGAGCCGGTGGAGCAGATAGGGCCTTTTGAATTTCGCCTGTCGGGTAATCTGGCAATTCACGACTGGGCGGAGGCTTTTCACATCGATATCGACGAATCGCAGGTAGCCACTCTTGGGGGACTTGTGACCGCGCTTGTCGGCCGAATACCCCAGCCTGGGGATACGGCTTATTTGCGGAATCTGAAGTTTACGGTTGAAAAAGTTAAAAAACATCGAGTCCAGAGCATTATTCTGAAATTTGAACCGATAAAACAGGATGAGTGAAATTATAATCATAATCATAGCCTTGGCTGCTCTTGGTGGGAGTGCTTTTTTTTCGGGAACGGAAACCGGCTTATATCAGTTAAGCCGACTTCGCGTTCGCCTGGGAGTAGAGCAAAAGCGCCTGCCCTATGTACTGCTGGGCAAATGCATAGAAAATCCGAGCAAACTGACATTATCTATTCTGGCAGGTAATAATCTTTTTAACTACATTCTGGCCAGTACAATAACAGGTTTATTTATTTCATTTGGGTATGCCGAGTACAAGGCTGAAATATTTGCCACTGCCACTTTGACACCAATATTGTTTATTTTTGCCGAACTGCTACCCAAGCATCTTTTTTATTATTTAAGTGACAGTCTGATGTACACTTTCGCCCCATTTATTTATTTTTTCCATAAACTCTTTATTTGGACGGGCATTACGCCGTTGCTTTTCCTTTTCTCGAGGGGCTTTATCCGGCTTGTCGGCTCGGATTTGCCCGGCAATACCACAATCACAGCCGTTCAGCGCCACCATGTTAAAACTATTTTCCAGGAAACCGAGCAGGAAGGCCTGCTCTCACCCGTGCAAACTGATATCCTTACTCGGCTGGTAAGTGTTCCGAACATTCGCCTTGGCAATGTGATGGTTCCGGTTTCGTGGATGCGCACCGTGGAAGTTAATACGAATAAGGACTCACTGCTTGAGATACTTGCGCAGTGTCCTTATACGCGTTTGCCTGTCTATGAAGGCAATATGACGAATATACTTGGCTATATAAATATCTACGAAGCTTTGTGCTGGGACGAGAACTTCGATAATCTGCGAGGTTTTATAAAGCCGCTGAGTATGATATCACCATCGGCAACAGTTACGACGGGAATCGATCTGATGCGAAAAAAGGGCCATAAGATGCTGCTTGTCGCCAAGGCTGTGCCCCGCCGAGGCCGAAAACCGCTGGGTATAGTTACAATGAAAGACCTTGTAGAAGAACTGCTTGGAGAGTTGGCGGAATGGTGATTGAGTAAAACGATTTTGTAGCTGCTCTAATAAATTTACCTTTGAGATTTTTTTGAAATCTGCGATAGTTCATTTATCGTTGATTTAAATCGGAGGCGGCACAAAATGCAGGATAATGTTAAATATACTTTGATACCAACACGGTGGGGCTTTTTCGGTCTGGCAGCTATCGGTGACAGAATATACCGAACCGCCCTGCCGAATGAAGAACCCGACGCAGTCGCTGATATATTGCTAAAAGACATTGCTCACGCGCAACATAAGCCTAATCTGCTGCGCCCGCTTCAAATGGAAATCGTGGATTATTTCGAAGGGGTGCAAGTCGATTTCGCAAAATATAAGCTCTTTCTTGCTGGCAAAAACAAATTCACTCGCGATGTACTCAATGCCTGCCGAAATATAGAATACGGCCGCACCGCGACTTATGCGAATATCGCTGCCGATGCAGGTTCACCGCAGGCGGCCCGCGCGGTCGGCAGAGCAATGGCCGCTAATAATTTGCCGTTGATAGTACCCTGCCATCGAGTGGTCGGTGCTGGTGGAGGCTTGGGCGGATTCAGCGCAGGCGGCGGGATCAGCACAAAGAAAAAGATGCTAAGCCTGGAAGGAGCCACCATAGCGGCGATTGAAAGTATGCCGTGATAGATTATGTAAAGCATTGGAAGTTTGCAAAATATTAACAATGTATTTAATTTTTCTGACGATCACTGTTATAATGCTTATAGAGAATAACTGGCATTTTAGTGAAAGGCCAAGAAGATGACACCTACACGAAGAGATTTCCTAAAATACTCCACCAGCGCAGTGGTGGCTACTTTATTAGCGAAAAATCCCGCGCTTTCGGCACAAATTGATGAAATCATAGCGCAGCCGCCACAAAAAGAAATGCCCAAACGGCCGCTTGGGGAAACGGGTATTGATTTGTCAATAATCATAATGAGCGGGATATTATTAAGACATATCGACCAAAAGGCAGCGGATAAGGTAGTTGCAGACAGCATCGAAGCGGGTATTAACTACTTCGATACTGCGGCAAATTATGGTGATTCGGAGGAGAAGCTTGGCCCGGCTCTTAAGCCCTATCGTGAGAAAGTTTTCCTTGCTACAAAAACTGGCCAGCGTTCAGCCAGAGGAGCGAAAGAAGAACTGGATAACTCGCTAAAACGCCTTAAGACAAGCCACCTCGACCTGTATCAGCTTCATTCCCTATCAGATGTCGAACGGGATGTGAAAGCTGCA
>PUNP01000965.1 GCA_003551785.1 Candidatus Brocadiaceae bacterium
AGCCTTCATCCTTCATCATTTAAATCTGGTCCAAACATGTCAAAAATATCGGATGTTGTTAAATTAAAAACCGGTTATGCGAACTTTGTGGAGTTGAAAAGCGCTTTTGAGAAAGAGCAGGAAAACGCCGATCGCATGGCCATGTACCGCCCGACAAAGGCGCATCGGAAGGCTTTCGAGCGTATTTGCCGGGGATTATATGACCCCAACGATAAAAAGTTTTATCTCCTCAGCGGTTCTTATGGCACGGGTAAGTCGCATCTGTGCCTGATGACGGCGAACGTGCTGAGCAAGTCGAGCGGCGATCCCGGCATAGCCGGATTTTATGAGAATTATGCCAAACTCGACACCGAGCAGGCCAAAACCCTCAAAAATATCCGCAAAGACGGACAGTATCTGGTGGCTATTTGCGATTACCATTCGGGGCGACGCTTCGAAGACGTTGTGCTGAAAGCCGTTTTCGAAGCCTGCGAGGAAAAAGGACTGGACCCGGGGGTCGAAACGGAGTTTGACGAGGCGGAACGGCGGCTCGCCGAGTGGGAGGAGAAAGGTGATTCGGGCGGGATACGCAACTTCTATCAGGATGTCAGGAAAGCACTGGAATCGGTCAAGCCCGGCCTTACCGTCGAACAGCTCCGAGCCCAACTGACGGAGGAATACGACTCCGAAGCGCTGGAAGCTTTCCGCGAGGCGTTCCGTGAAATGATGGGGGGGGTCGAGTTTCAAGCCAGCTCCGGGAACCTGGTGCCCATAATTCAAAAAATCGTCCGGAGTGAGGCATTCAAGGAGCGCTTTCAGGGCCTGGCTATATTTTTTGATGAGTTCGGGTTTACCCTTGAAAAGAAAACATACTCAAAAGACGTTATGCAGGGGTTTATGGAAACGATCTGCAAGGAGGAATCCAACGTTCTGTTTGTGGGATGCATCCACAAGGATTTTGAGGCCTATGCCGACAGATTGAGCAAGGAAGATGCGGCGGTTATGAAAGCGCGTATCACCCAGGTTGATCTGCTGAATGAAGGAATCGAGGATATCATCGGCGCCATTGTGGAGACGGATAAAAACAGCAATGTGTGGAAGGACGAAATAGCGCCGAAGATGGGGGTTTTCGACCGCTTCCTGCCCTGGTGCGAATCGCTCGACCTTTTCCCGTGGATCGATGACCTCAATCGGATACGCGAGCGGGTGCTGGAAGATATTTATGGAATGCACCCGATGGCCGTGTCCGCACTGCTGAAGTTGTCCTCAGAGATCGGCTCCGACCTCCGCAGTACGTTCACCTTCTTTTCCGGCGAAGTGGGCGGCTCGCACGGCTCCTATAAAGAGTTTATCGAAAACGAGGATGTCACTCTGCCGGATGAGAAACTGAATCTCTATACGGTTGACCGATTGTTCACGTTTTTTCATGATGACCTTTCTCAAAAGAACATGGAACTCAGGGACAGTCTCCGGCAGTATGTGAACGGTTATTATGCCAGCCTGGATGCGCTCAAAAAGGCCGGCCAACAGAAAAAGTTGGGTTTTGAAACCGACCAGAGCGAGCGCGTGCTACAGACAATTCTCATTCAGCTCCTCTGCGGGCACCCCCCGACTGAAGAGAATATACAGTTCGGCTTGTATTGTCTGGACTCTTCGGAGTCAAAAGAGGTGAGCCATTGCCTGAAAGTGCTCAAGAAAAAAGGTGTGATCTTCTACCGGCGGCAGTCGAAGACTTATGAACTGGCTGCGAGCAGCGGTGAGGACCCGTATGATATGATCGAAAGGTATGTGGAAGACCCCGGCCTTCAACCGGTTGATATTGTCGGCGAATTCCTTCGGGAGTCAACCAATGGTAAAGTCCCTCAGTTCATTGAGGCCAAAGGACATAATCTGCCTTTCATCGAGGACAAGCGGTTCAAACCGCGTTTTGTGCGGGCCAGGGATATCGGAGAAAAGCTTCTGGAGGAAATTCGAACCGATTACTCCGAATGTGCCGTACAACCCTCCGGAAGCTATGAGGGCACGCTTATCTATGCTTTGTGTGAAGACGAGGTGGAGATCAACATCGCCAAAGAGGCGGTGAGTGATATTCCGGACAAGAACATCGCGACAGCCATACCGCATGTGCCGCAGCCGTTTACCGAGATATTGCTGCGTGTGAAGGCCTGTCGCCATTATCTGCCGCCGAACGAGGCGCAGAAAATCAGCGCTCAGACCGAATCCCGTTTCCTCGATGTGCTTGAGAACCCGGACGACGGCTATCTGACGCAGTTGGAGCAGCTTTATCGCGATATGGTTTCCGGAGCCGAGGCGTGCTGGTATTGGCACGGCGGCAAGTTGCTGGTGGATAAACCCAAGCAATCGCACCAACCGGCGGATATGATATGTAAGGAACTGTTTTCCCGGCGGTGTCAGATTAAACATCCGGATTTGAATAAATGCCACGACGATAAATGGCGTCGAGGCAAGAATAATCCCCTCAAGCAAGCGGTCGGCGTGCTGCTCCAGGCCGAGCAGGTGATGATCGACAACGGGAATCCCGACAATCACGGGGAGAAACGGTATTTGCAAAAAGTTCTTCTGAGGGGTGCCGGTGCTCTGAAAAAAACGGGTTCCGATGGCACAGTCCACTATTTTTCCTGTGAAACCGACCCGTCAAAAATCCACGAACATTATCCCGTGATGAAAGAAATGTATAAGCGGCTGGACGGGCTTGCTGACGGTGAAGCCTTCCACCTCGGTACCTTCCTTGAAGAGGCAAAGAATCCGCCTTACGGTGTGGGCGGAAACTCTTTGATGCTGCTTCTGGCGCATGCTGTAAGGGCTTTTGGCGAGCGACTGATTGTGTATAAGGATTCCACCCGAATGGTGGAGCAGCATCTCAGAAACTATGACGATCTGGTTCATGTTATATCCGACCCCGGCGGCAGCACGGTCTTCGAGGTGAGGAATATCTCCGAACAGCATTATGAGCTGCTCGATAAGGTGGCCGAGGCCGTAGGGGCACCGCCGTTGAAATATGGGCAGAGCCGTGGCTTGAACGATACATTCGGGAGCCTTAAAAATTGGTGGGGTAATCTGCCTCCTGTTGCGAAGATAATGGGGTTGTACGACTAGGACCAAAGGACTAATCTCTCTGCTCTTAAAGACCTTATGGAGGGCGTCGATAGCGGCGTGG
>PUNP01000193.1 GCA_003551785.1 Candidatus Brocadiaceae bacterium
AATGTAGAGCTTCAGAACCAGAGGGACTCGCTTTACAGGATCACTCAGCGCGAGTATCATATGAATCAGACGCTTGTTGCGGGTTACTCTTACGAGTACGACGGCATGGGAAACAAACTCTACCAGGAGGATCTGAGGCGGGCGCAGGACAGTGAGCTGTATGATTACGATCTGCTCTACCGCCTGACCTCATGGGAGCGGGGTGAGCTGAATGTGGAGAAAGATGCCATCCCCAACCCCTTATCTGACCAGAGCTGGGATCTCGATCCTGTTGGCAACTGGGACGAGACTTCGCATGGCGGGGTGACGGAAGTCAGGCAGCACAACGTGGTCAATGAGCTCGTGCACAGGGACAACGCCCTGACGACTGCGCTGGTTTACTGCGACAGCGGCAACCTGATAGAAGACCACGAGCACGAGTATGTCTACGATGTGTTCAACAGGCTGGCTGAGGTTGTGAGAAAGTCTGACTCCGAGGTAATTGCCACCTACCGCTATGACACGCAGAACCGGCGTGTTGTGCGGATAGTTGAAAACAGCGGTGACCTGAACGGCACCACGCAGTATGTGTATGACGGGTGGCAGGTGGTGGAGGAGCGGGATGGCCAGGGCCAGCTCGAACGAGAATACACCTACGGCAACTACATTGACGAGCCGATCACCCTGACTGCCGGCGGAAATACCTATTACTACCACACCAACAACCTCTACAACGTAAGGGCTCTGACAGATGAGAACGGCGCTGTAGTGGAGCGGTATCGGTATTCGGCGTACGGTTCGGTCACGATCCTTGATGCCGGCGATCAGGAAATCCCTGCAAGCACAGTGGGCAATGTGTATATGTTCCAGGGACGGCGCTACGATCCGGAGACTGGTTTGTATTACTACCGCAACCGGATGATGAGTGCGGAATTGGGGCGGTTCCTGCAGCGCGATCCGCTGGGGTATGTGGATGGGTGGAATTTGTATGAGTTTGTGAGGAATAGGCCGATGATGTATGGCGATCCCATGGGGTTGCTATCATTAATGTTTCCATTTCCGATGTTTTCCGAAGAGAATAAACCCACGCAACGGTTGGGAATGGACTTAGCAATGCACTGGTTTTTTGGCGGTGGGCAACCTTTTCAGGCGGGTGGAAAACTTATGATTCAGGATCCGCAATTTAGGAATGTGGTAAACTATGAAATCAAATCACTTAGCTTTGATATATGCATAGCGCTCTCAGATGGGGAAACTTCTGCAGATTCTTTTGAAAAAGAGATTCACGTGGAAAATATTTGGAAATGTGCCTATCTCAGACATACCCTTGGTGGTTCACACGGGGTTGAGTTTCAATTTTCTTACAGTGCTTTTAAGGATCCGTGTGGGAATTGCAGAGTGCTTGTTAAAACAATTGGCACATGGCTTGACCATGCAACAATGCATCCTGGAATGTTTCCGGATATGTTTCTAATTCCTATTGAGCGTCACGTCCCAATAGTTGGCAAACCCTATGAAATATCCATATTATTTGAAGGAATATCTATTTACACAAAACTAAAAGGTGAGGCAGCTAAATTAAGAGGTTTTGCTGCGATTGGGGAGCCTTGATGCGCAAGAAGAATATACCTATATATCTGGGCAGCGGCTGCATTTTTTTTCTGACTTTGTTTATTATATGGTGTGTTGCAGTCGTTGCAGGGTTATTCGTTCGTGGATGCTCGCCTTATCCGCCAGTTGCGACAAGAGCCTTGGAAATTGCACATGCGTACAGGACGCGATATCTTTCATATGGCAGTCCAATGCATGATCCGTTAAAACAGGGGGAAATAATGGCTCAGAGAGAAAGGTTGCGCCCTGTAACCGGCAATCTCTATGAGACGAGCATTCGCGGACGTAAAGTGTTCTTCGCCCCCATTAATATAATTGAGAGAGAGTACGAAGATTATGTTTACACAATCTTTGTATGCTCTTCACCCTTGGAAATCATATGGGATGGTCAGCCTTTAGTTTTTGGCGAAACGTACAGCTATGAAGTCTATGGTGAGTTAGTGCGCGGTCCACTGCTGTCACCTGTCCCACCTGTTCCAGGGTGTCTTTTGATCCCTGAAAACGGGCCGGATGTGAAAACAAGAAACTTCCATCTTCAATTTACGGATGAGGCCATCGCAAATCTGAGAGTTTTGTACCCCGATATAGCACGAGAGGTTGAATCCCGCCCAGAGAGAATCTTCAAATGTGAGTACGGAATGTCAGAACAAGTCAGACCGCGGGCACTTTTTGACTAGTGCTTAGTTGCATAAATTAGGTGTTGAAAACAAGGAGCCGTCTCCGTGCAACATCGAGTAGAAAAGTAGGATACACCTTAATTTGTGCTGTATTCTGCACTTAAAACGCGAATTTGACGTCGAAAACGAATTTAAGCATCTCTGACGCATTTTCAGCGATCTTTGACATGTTAATTTCTACTGCCCATTCGTTCTCTGAAAATCCGGTCCCTGCTGGATCAAGGCATATAAAAACATATCCTGCAAGGTAATCGAGCCGCTCCTTTTCGCGGCTTTTTATTTGCGGGTATTATCCGGTTTTTTCGGTCTCTTTTTGCTCACCCGGCCCATCAGTGGAATTTTGTGCTTTTTTGCTTTGCTGCCGGCGCCGGACGATTTCATCGGTTATTTTACGTGCCAGAGGCTGCAACTGTTCGGCGCTTTTTTGTCTTGCACGGTGCCACTTTCGAAGCAAACAGTCGACATCCTTTTTCATATCGAATCTGGAATTAACGGCATACGGATTAACGGATTACGGATACCGGATTTATCAGGAACTCAGGAAATCAGGAAAAACGGCAACGGCGAAGACGGATTAACCGCAGAGGGCGCAGATATTAAAAGATGGTAAAAGCAGGCATAATACTTTTTCTGTCGGCTGCGGCACTCGTAGCAGTCCTTTTACTTTCAGGCGTCCGGGGCACAGCGGCGGCGTCAGAATCTGAAGGATCGCCCGCCGGGGCTGGCGGGCCGACCGCCCGGCTGGTCTATTTCACTGTCGAGAACTGCCCGGACTGCGAGCGGGTCGGCGCACTGCTCGATTCCTACCGCCATGACGGGCCGGGCGATGTGGAGATCGTCTACTACGACCTGGACGATCCGCGCGGGCTGAGGCTCAACGCGATGCTG
>PUNP01000382.1 GCA_003551785.1 Candidatus Brocadiaceae bacterium
CCTCGATGGTCCGGTGCTGTTCGGGGAAAAGGTCGCCGACCGTCACGTCCTGCGTGACCGGATACGCAAAATGTTTTTCTATCAGGCTGCGCGCCTCGGCGATGTTATCAAGCGATTCCCGCAGGTTGACGTTCAGATCTCCGTTATGGCGTCGCCGGGGCAGTTCCTGCGCCAGCACCCGCAGGTTATAGAAGCAGGCTTCCACGATGGAATGCCGCAGCCTGGAGTTGCAGGCATCCAGACGATGCAGGGCGCGGACGGGTAGATCTTGAGGTTTCATTGTATGATTTTCTCCATCATATATTCGTAAACGGAAAGCACATTAGAAACGTCAACCAATTTTTATTACGACTAACTGATTAGTTACAAGTTAAGTGATATTGCAACGCGAAATCCTACTTTACTGTGCTCTCTATATGGGACACGGCGCGTACGACTTGCTGATCGGCAGTTATGTGCATAGTCATGCCATGAACCACCACGGAAAACACGTTGCTCCCCAAAACTTGGGCCAACCGGGTCAATAACCATACCCGACGGATATTCTCCATACCAATCCGCACACCATTCTATGATACCGCCATGCATATCATGTAGCCCCCACACGTTCGGTGTTTTTCTACCTACAGGATGCGTTGCCCTTCTTATAACGCCTGGAAATCGGCGGCCCACTCCGCTATTTTCATTGTACCACGCATAATTACCAAGTTTTTCCTCATCATCACCAAAATAAAACTCCGTCTCCGTCCCGGCACGTGCGGCATACTCCCACTCCGCCTCGGTAGGAAGACGAATATCCCGTTCCGTTCGTCGGCTCACCCTCTGACAAAACTCCTTCGCATCCTCCCATGATACACGCTCAACCGGTCGATTATGACCGTCAAAGTGGGAAGGATTGGAACCTGTCACAGTTTTATACTGCGATTGGGTCACCGGTGTAACTCCCATATAAAATGGCGTCGTAATTCTAACCCGGTGCACAGGCTTTTCATTACTTCCACCACTTTCGCTGCCCCGCATATACTCGCCCGCCGGTATAAGAACAAACTCCATCGTCACTCCGCCGCCCAGATCAATGGTCTTCTCGACCGGCACTCCCAGCGCGTCGGCTGTTTCTTTCTGGCGCCGGCGCGCTTCCGCTGAATCAAACGGCCAGTCCGTGTATATCTTCGGGGCCCGCTTTTCCGGCTCCGGCGGTTCTGCTTCAGTATCGGGTACCCTTTCAAACTCCGGCATCTCTATCGCGCCCTCGGGCAATCGTGCGAGTGTAACGCCCCCCAGTCCAATGCCCCGCACCTGTGGCACCTGAAGCTCTTTTTGTTCACTGAAGCTCCATGCCCTCACGCGATCCCGCACGTATTCAGACAGGGATTCAAACGAGACCGTCCCGTCTTCATCGGCAGCCGCGCCGGTCAGCCCTTCAAGGAGATACCAACTGAACACGCTGTGGCCGCGCTCATCGTCGGGCCATGAAACCTGATCCTCCCCCGAGGAAAGAAGCATCGATATTCCAGTTTCCACCTCATGGCCCGGCACTATCCCTTCCACCCCTTTCGCTGCGCCGGCATGGCAGGCATCCAGTATCAGCATCTTATGCCGGGCTTTCGAATAAGCAAGTTGGCCTTTTACCCAGGAAAGCGCGATGGCGTTGCGGCGGTCGCCGTCAACCGGCACTATATGACCTTCCCCGTCTCTCATTATGCCGTGACCGGAGAAGAACAGAAGGATCGTATCGTCTTCATCGGCCACCTCCGAGATACGCTGCACTGCACGGCGTATGTTGCCGGAGGTCGGCCAACGGGTAAGGTCCTCGCTGTCGTCAGTCAGGATATTGATGTTCCGATAGCCTATTTGTCCGAGCACGGCTTTGAGTGCACGCGCATCGGCAGCGCAGACCTCAAGCTCACCAAGCGCTTCATTACGGTCAACACCGATGAGCAGAGCCCACTTCTCGCCGGACTGCTGTTCCTGATCAGCTAAAGCCACCGCTGACAAAAACACAAATAAAGTTGCAATTATTGATTTTGCAATTACTTTCATGATTATCCCGTCTGATCTTATCAACTACGAAATACGCGAAATATACGAAAAAGCTCAGCTCTTTCTCTCTCAACTCACAACTCTAAACTCTCAACAGCTGTTTTGATCATTCATCATTCCTCATTGCGTTTCTACGTCCAGGACAAGACGAAACCCGCAATTGATGTTCCGATAGTCAGGCGAGTTCCTGTTGCGAGTCGCTGACCGGCAATTCCTGGAAAAATCGTACCAGGAACCACCCCGCAGAACACGTTCTGAACCGCTTTCCGGCCCCATAGGATCGGTCACAGTCCCGGACGGGTAATCGCCGTACCAATCCGAACACCATTCCCAAACGTTCCCGTGCATGTCATACAGCCCCCACGCATTCGGCTTTTTTTGAGCAACAGGGTGTGACTGTCTCCCAGTGTAAAAAAAACCGCCGTTAATTGAACTGTTGCCACTATACCAGGCATATTCGCCCAGCTGGCTCGCATCGTCGCCGAAATAATACGCCGTAGTCGTTCCCGCGCGGCAGGCGTACTCCCATTCAGCTTCTGTGGGCAAACGGAACATGCTTTCCGTCTGCCTGCTGAGCCTCTCTGCAAACTCCACTGCATCCACCCATGACACGGTTTCCACCGGGTGGCGGGTTCCTTCAAAACGACTCGGATTACTACCCATAACCTTTTTATACTGCGCCTGTGTAACCGGTGTTTTGCCCAGCCAGAACCCCCTGGTCAACCGCACGCGATGTTGACTATCCCCTTCTCCCCGAATATACTCACCCGAAGGTATCCAGACGAACTCCATGCTCATCCCGCCGCCGAGATTGACCTTAAAATCCCGATCCTTTAATATCTCCGAAACCTGTCCTATTTTTCTCTCGGCTTCTCTCATAGCGGATTCCGCTTCGGAAGTGCCCTTAAGACCCATTTCTTTTATTGCAACGGCCAACTTCACCACCCTCTCCCATCTCCCCTTCACATTTATCAATTCATCGGTGGAAAGTTCGCTTCTTATAGTTAGCGTGCGTTTCCTTTCTACTTCCAGCTCTGAAACGAATTCATTGTATTTTCTAATCTTGCTGCGCCGGTCGTTTATAGCCTGCATATTGCCTTTTACCCTTTCAATC
>PUNP01000663.1 GCA_003551785.1 Candidatus Brocadiaceae bacterium
CAGAAGTGTGAGACTAAAGATACAGAAAAAGATAAAGCAGTTTGATGAATTAAGCTCAGATGCTCAAAAGGAAAAAGCGAGTTCAGTCCGAGCACAGCTAAAAGAAATGACAGAAATGCTTGTTATGTATGGGAAGAAGATACAGGAACGGTTAGAAACCCTTAATGAAGCGCGAAAAAAACTTGAAGAAGCGCGAGACGGACTCAACAAGGAACAGGCCCAGGAACTTGAGGAAAAAATCAAGGAGCTGGAAGACGAACTGACAATGATATACGATGAAAAACGGCAGCTTAATGACTATATTGTTTACTCTCAAGACTATGTTGAAACCGTTTCGACCGGCGAGATGCCTGAAAATCAGACAAAGCAAAGGCTTAAAGAACTTCCTGAATTGCCAGATGTGCCAGACCCCGCTGTCAGGACGGATACGGCACCGGTCGGCTCATATCAGCCTTCAGCTACAAGTCCCGCGACTATACTTGATACGTGGAGTCAATCTTGTAGCGATGCATCAGGAGATTATCTCCCCGGAGGCTATTCTGACGGTAAAATTGTCTTTCGTGCCGGTGGAACCCTTGAAGTTCGTCGCTATTATAGAGACGGGGCCATTGGGCACACATGGAGAATGGATTATGAAATTGATGACGAGAAAGGAATTATTTCTATCGGCAGAGAGCAGCGTCCAGGCCGGGAAGCATTGGAAGCATTCCAAAACAGTGCCAATGCTTTGCCTGCACGGCAGTCTCTTCCCGCGAATCTTAAAATAAGAAGACTAAGTGACGATATTCTTGAGATAGGTGGAAAAAGATATCGAAGAATTAAATGATGGGAGAGAGCTTATGGTACCTCAAAACAGCCAAAACATACCCGATGATTCCGGTGTCATCTTCTGCAAGTGCCCAGATTGCAAAACTCCCACTGCTCAAACCGTTAAAACGGCAGGGCAGAAAAAAAAGCTATCATGTACGGAATGTGGGAAAATTTATGATAACCCGCACTTCATCACTGATTCTGATGGAGTGAAAGATAATCTTAATAATGCGTCTACCAAAAAAACAACACGAGGTAGAACAGGTATTCAAAAAGAGGCCGGAGAACATGTCCAACTTGCTCAAGAATTGAAAAAAGAAGGTTACTATCAAGAAGCTTCTGTGGCAGTACAACAAGCTCTGGATATTTTGGCTGACGCCTGGGTTGATACCGGGGCAGTATATAATTTGGCTAAAGCTTTGGAAAAGGAGATTACTGCTTATATCAACCCAATTGAAGCCAAAGCGGACGCCCCAAATGGAGAATCGCTGATTGCAGCGGGTGAGTCAACAGAGTGTCCACCGGCCGAAGTTGCTGCCGATAATAAAGAGGGTTCTATATCTGCCAACTTGCATCCATCGAGTATCTTTGAGGCTCGTTGGTTCTATCCGGCCATAGTGGCTGTCCTAGTCATTGCAATTGCTGGACTTGGAATCTGGTATTTTTCTTCTTTCAGCGATGAATTGATGTCGCCTGAAGGGCGGAGAAAAGGAGGTTCAGCCCTGGTAATACCAGTTATCGGCCCTATAGATGGTTATATGTATGAAATAGTAAGACGAGGTATCGAGCAGGCACGCCATGAAAATGTGAGGAATGTAATTTTAGTTATTGATACAAATGGCGGTATGATTGATGAATCAAAAAGGATAGTTGCCGAGTTCGATCGTTTAGACGCCAACACTAATCTCATTGCATATATTCGCCCTGATGAGTTTGGAGGTGCGATATCTGCCGGAGCCTTTATTTCCTTTGCATGCCATGAAATTTTCATGCACCCAAGCGCAATGATAGGTGGTTCTCAGTCAGTTATTGGTATGATGTCGGCTAGAGACGTTTATCAGGAATTGGGGCTGGCGTGGGCAAAAAAAGAATCGATCAACATGGCTATTTTCCGGGCCAGACCCCAGAGAATAGGGCACCCTTATCCCGTTATGGAGGCGATGGCGTTGGAGGATATGGTGCTTTGGGTTAAAGAGGATAATGGTGATGCAGAATTCGCAACTGGAACGACAAAACCTTCCGGTGAGGGATGGGAAAAAATCAAAGACCGAGGACAGATACTCTCGCGTACTGCTGTCGAAATGGAGCGATATGGTATTGCCAATATTGTCGAGAGCGCAAGCGATGTGGGGAAAAAATTAAGGCTTGATCAGCCTGATATATACAGTGAGAGTTTTTTCCGCTCAACTCAGCGTGAAATGCGGGAGCGCGCGGAAAGCCTGAAAAAGGCTGAAAAAAGATTCACAAATAAATGGGAAGAATTGACGGGAATGCTTTTTAGATTAGATGTGACTTATAATTTGGAGCAGCCTGCCGAAACGGCAAGAGAACATGAAGAGCGCTTGAGAAGGGATATAAGGCAGATAAGAAGGGTACATACATTATGTGAAGATTTGATTTCTATCACTGAAGAGTATCCAGATTTAGGGATACCACCAGAAATAAGTCAAGACCTAAAACGTCTTAAAATTGTATTTGAGATTATATTGGATGGTTCCTGAAAGTTTATGTTATTTCTGACGCTTTAGCTTGTCTCTATACAAGTCATTTAATCCAGAGGTAGTAAATGAGCTATAAAGATAAACATCAGGGTGGAGGATCGGATATCCTGTTCAGTCGGTGCCCCAACTGCCGCTCACCGGTGACGATCAGTAAAAAAGCTGCTGGAAATACGGAATCTCTAACTTGTTCTCAATGTGACAAAATATTTCCCAATCCCCATGCCGTCCCTGATCGTTTAAACGGTACTAAGAAAAATGATTCATTTTCACAGGATATGACCTCAGACCCACGGGACGAAGCAAAGCAGCATGTGATGAGGGCTAGTGAATATAAACGCGACGGGAATTATCACGAAGCCCGGATGGAAGTTAGTCAGGCGCTTGATATTCTTTCAGAGGCTTATATAGGTACGGGGGCGGTATACAATCTGGCTAAGGCATTGCAAAAAGAACTCGATGCGTTAAACCAGCAAAGCTCGGCAGTGAATGAATCAAGTGTGAAGGCGGGGTTGGATAATCAGAGAGGCCATACTGAAACCGAAGTTTTTGAATCAGGGAAATCCGCTGTATCAAAAGTTAAGTCCCGGCCCAAATGGTTCCTACCGGTTGTCGGCGTTTTAC
>PUNP01000449.1 GCA_003551785.1 Candidatus Brocadiaceae bacterium
AAAACTTAAAAGATGCGCTGGATGGCTGCTCGGGAAGCTCAAGAAACCGGCTTTGTGGTTCTTTGGCGCGCTCCTCTTTTCAACTTTTTTTCATTGGCAATGGCCTTTTGCGTGAGGTATGTGACGAACGAGCGTCTGATCACCGACGCCGCTCTGGCCCTGGAGGACAGTGTGAAGGCCCGCCGGCAGGGCGAATGCCTCTCGGGTGAATGGGGGGAATACAGGGTTTGGGGGCGGTATGAGCCGAAGATGTGGCATCAAATCGCTATGCTGCACGATGTCGCACAATCACCGTTGACTACGTCCATGCATAGACAAGCGGCACGGAAAGTGCAGGGGTGGACCGTTGATTATTTTCAGCACGAAGGTGCGGATTACGTGGACTATGCGGAAGAGACATATGGCCGCGAACAACGCATATTCTTCGAAGGATTACACGGTATCAACCGCAGAGCGCTGTTTATATATCAAAGGTTAGCGGATGATAATGGTAACAATGAGGCCGATTAAGGATTACAGCTTTTCAGTACCTATTTAGTTTTTTTACCCTTTTACATCCTTTCCGGAGGGAAATTATGGAATTTGCGCCCTTCGAAAATGTTGCATTCGGGAAAATTAAAGGGCCCCCCGGGCTTGCCAATATAGAAAAAAATCTTACAGCGCAAATTCCCCGCATGCCGGCCGACACTTGAAAAGAACTGTCGATAGTGATACAGTAAAACTAAAACGTTATCGATAGGAGTCATGCAATGCAAACGGTTAAAGTATCCCCCAAATATCAGGTAGTTATCCCAAAAGAGATCAGAGAATTGCTGGAACTTCGGCCGGGGCAGGAAATGAGGGTGTTCGAGTACGACGGTCGAATAGAATACATTCCTGTGCCTGATTTCTCTGAAATGAGAGGTTTCGTCAAAGGCATAGATACGCGATTCGAGCGGGAGGAGGATCGGTTATGAATGTGGTCGATTCTTCCGGATGGCTTGAGTTTTTTGCTGAAGGCCCCAATGCTGCCAATTTTGAGCCTCCGTTGCGCAAGGTGGATGTGTTGGTCGTCCCGACGATAACGATCTATGAAGTATTCAAGGTTCTGTTGAGAGAGTCGGAAGAAAATAACGCCCTTAAGGCCGTTGCAGCGATGCAGCAGGGGCAGGTCATCGAACTTGACTGCAGCATATCCATCAGTGCTTCCAGGCTTAGCCTGAAATACGACCTGCCTATGGCGGACAGCATTATCCTGGCGACGGCCCGACTGTATGACTGTGTTGTCTGGACGCAGAACAGTGATTTTGAGGGGTTGGCCAACGTTAATTTTTTTCCGAAATGCTCGTAAAATGAAACACGACTCTATACATTTGTGCGGCGTGCGAGTGCACAACCTCAAAAACGTTAATGTTGACGTGCCCAAAGGTAAATTTGTTGCCGTCACCGGCCTCAGCGGCAGCGGTAAATCAAGCCTGGTGCTCGCTACGCTCTATGCCGAGGGACAGCGCCGGTACGTCGAATCGTTCAGCCCCTGCGCGCGACAGTTCATCGAGCGTATGGATAAGCCGGACGTCGATAAGATCGAAATATACCGCCCGCTATCGCTATCGAACGCAAAAATCCCGTGAAAAACCGACCTTTCCGAAACCTTCAACTGTCAAAATGACAGCCGATCTGTGCATCTCGTCTGCCGTTGCTGTTAAGCTGTAAAGCCCTTTATATCAACACTTAACGGGCCATTCGCTGCCTCTGGTATGAATTGGCATTCTTTTTGCGATTATTTAGGCAGATTCAGGAAGTAAATTAAGTGAACATACACTTTAACTTTTTAGGAGGTAGTTGATTATGGTTATATGGGATAGAGATTTTGGATTCAGCAGTGATCCGTTCGGAGAGTTTGATCGTCTCAGAAGAAGAATGAATCAGCTTCTGGGGCCGGCCATGAGGATGGAAGCAAGGGACACTTTTCCGCCGGTAAATATTATGTCCAATAAGGAGAAAACTGTTGTTACTGCGGAGATACCTGGTGTTCAAAAACAAGACCTGGACATCTCTGTGGAAAATGATGTTCTCACCCTCAAAGGACATAGAGAACCTGTAAAAACCGGTGAAAACGAGTCATTCAGGCGCCGTGAAAGAGGACATGGCTCTTTCAGGCGTGTTGTCGGACTGCCTTATGCCGTCAATCCGGATAACGTGAAAGCCGAGTATACTAACGGTATACTCAAGATTGAACTCTCGCGCCATGAAGCAAGCAAACCCAAACAGATTGAAATAAGCTGATATAACAGTAAATTCGTTACGACTTGACATTTGGTGCATTTTAACCTTTAATAATATCAGGAGGGTGTTAAGATGAATGAAGAAAAGAATATAACTACAAAAGATTCACAGCAGGAAGCTTTGCAGACACAGGAAGACTCCATGACGGAAAATACCTATGTTCCACAGGTCGATATAGTGGAAAAGGCTGAAGGCATCGAAATTTTGGCTGATATGCCCGGCGTGTCAAAAGAAAACGTCGATGCCGTTATTGAAGAGGGGGTGCTGACTATTAAAGGGAGAGTCACCCCGCCTTATGAAGAAGACCTGAGCGACGAAAGACGTGAGTATGATTATGGCAATTTTTACAGGTCTTTTGCTATAGGTGATGGACTTGACGCCGAAAATATCGGTGCCGCCATGAAAGACGGTGTACTTACACTCACCATTCCCAAATCTGAAAAGTTTAAGCCGAAGAAAATTGATATTCAATAACTGAATATTATCTTGACAGAACCTTTTTACCATATGGAGGTGATAGTTATGTCCATGAAAGACCTGATACCGTGGAGAAAGAGAAGCCGAAGGCCGGAGTCCGTCGATATGATGCCCAGGAATGAAGTTCAGGACTTCTTCCGTGACGCTATGGAAGATTTTTTCAGCAGCGGCTGGGGCATCGCACCGTGGCTCCGCAAGGAAATAGGGTTCGGCCCGGCTGTCGATATCTCCGAGTCGGATAAAGAATACAAAGTGGAAGTCGAATTGCCGGGACTCGATAAGAAAAACTTGAATGTTACTGTCGATAACGGCAGGCTGCACATCTCCGGTGAGAGGCAGGAGGAACAGAAAGATGAGAAGGAAAACTATTTGCGCCTGGAGCGCTCCTATGGTTCCTTCTCCCG
>PUNP01000731.1 GCA_003551785.1 Candidatus Brocadiaceae bacterium
GGGACAAGCCCCGTGGAGGTTTGATCCCTTCGTTGAGAATCGCCTCCCCCACGGGCCTTGTGCCCGTGGCTTTCATGACTGACTATCAGGTAAACACAACGCCAACAACAGGGAGACTCCACGGGGCTTGTCCCCGTGGTTATCATGATTAGCCAAAATCAGTTGGAGCGCCCTACTTCGACCCGTTCAGCCGGTGAGGTTCCGAAAAGGAATGAAGGCTATGCACGCCTCCTTCCTGCTGTGCGGAGGGGCTGCGCAGTTCAAAGCGCAGCTCTCCGCTGTAGAGCGCCTCATGCATCTCTGTGATTGTCCGGCATCCCATATCCTGCATAGTATGTTTGACACCCTGCATTAAATACGGCACATAATCGACGATAGAACCTTTATCTACAACGGCGCCGCTAACGCCCTGGGCGACTTTCAGGGACTCTTCCTCGGTGAGGTATCGTTTATCGCCGCCCGCGGCCATAGCTTCCCTGGACGCCATTCCTCTATAGTTTTTAAGGCGGACGCCGCCTTCATAAAAATATTCTCCGGGGGCCTCATCGGTACCGGCAAGCATCGAACCCATCATAACGCAGGAAGCGCCTATTGAGACGGCTCTGGCTATGTGCCCGATAGTTCTCACCCCACCGTCGGCAAGAACCGGCACACCGTATTCACGCGCTGCTTTAGCGCATTCATAAACAGCGCTCCCCTGGGAGCGTCCCACCGCAACGGTTTCCTGGGTTATGCAAATGGATCCGGACCCCATCCCGACCCTCAAACCATCGGCGCCGGCATCGATAAGGCCTTTACACTGGTCAACAGTCACCACGTTCCCGCCGATTATTTGCAAGCCGGGGAATTTATCTTTAGCCCATCTGATCATTTCTATTTGGAAAGAGGAAAAACCCTGGGCGCTATCGAATATCACGACATCGACGCCTGCATCGAAAAGGGCTTCAAGGCGTTGACGGTCAGGTTCTCTTGTACCGACCGTCGCTCCGACCATAAGCTGTTTTGTGGGGCTTTTACTTGCCAGGGGAAAATCCTGATTCTTTCTTAAATCCGTACGGCTCATTAAGGAAACAAGACATCCGTCTTTATCGACAATGGGGAGCTTGCCTTTTTTGCTCTTTCGCAGTATCTCATTGCCTTCCTCAAGCGTAATGCCTTCAGGGGCGGTAACGACATCTTTCGTCATCACTTCTTGCACATATTTTCGCCGGTCAACTTCAAAATCAATATCCGTCCTGGTAACGATACCGACGAGCTTCCCACCCATATGCCCGTTTTCGGTGATCGGCACGCCACTGAAACCATGTTTTTCTTTGGTCTTGTCTACATCAGAAATACGATGTTCGGGAGAGAGGACAACCGGCTCCATAATGAATCCGTTCTCAAAACGCTTTGCACGGCGCAGATGCTCGACCTGCTCGTCGATAGTATTGTTGTAATGGATGAAGCCGATGCCGCCGAGCAGTGCCATATAGATAGCCATGTCGCTTTCAGTAACGGTATCCATAGGCGAACTGACTACAGGCAGTTTCAATTCGATGTCCCGGGTAAGTTGGGTCTCTAAAGCAACATCTTTCAAGGCGAAAGAAATATATCCCGGCAATAAGATAATATCATCATAAGTGATACCTTTACCGCCTCTAAACAGTTCACTTGCTGCAACTCCACTCTTGGCTGCCATTCCTCACTCTCCGTTACTAACAATAATTAGCGAAAAAGCCCAAAATCACCTCATTAACCCCGTCACGCCCAACAACATTTGTCATCGGCTGATACCCTAAAGCCGTCCCATCCTCACTCCTGATGCCTTCGATAGAGTCGTCATTGACATTGAGATAGGCCGGCCGCATCTTATCACAACTTTCCGCACTTTCCTTATTAAGCACTACTGAATGGCGCTGAGCAGTGTTTTGCACTTTTCCGGTCTCCAAATCCCGCACGGGATAATTGGCACCATGATGCCCCCTTTTTAAGGTATCCACGCCGCAGCCGAAAGCCATGCCTAATGCCACATTACCTGAACCGCATGCTAATACGGGACACTGACCGGCCAAAGCTTTTAAGGTGTCAACGACTTGCCGGGGCGGGAGATTAAAAGCCGGGCCGTCCGATACGATTACTGCATCAGGATTGTTTTTTAAAAGGTCATCAGCGTCCGTGTCAAAGGGGAAAAAGGACGGTTTACAACACTTTGCCAGCTGTTGTGCAAAAGAATACCGCACACCGAGATTTATTACATTAACTAAAGGATTGCTCCTGGAAGTGTTTAATTCCGGTGAAGGTTGGTTGCGGGTAATCGAGGGTCTGCCTACTTGTTCAATCAACCCTTTCAATTCGTCTAAATCATGGGCAGCTTCAGCGATAACGGCAGGCATTTCTCCTTTTTCCCTGAGATAAACGGCCAGCCAACGGGTATCTATCCCCGAGAGACAAACGCCACCATTAGCGGAGATATAATCAGGTAAAGCGGTTTCAGCCCTGTAATGACTTGGGTACTGGCAAATTTCACGCACAACAACAGCTTTGGGCTGCACGGCTGGAGATTCAGCAAACGCTTCCGCAGCTCCGGTATTGCCAATTTCCGGGTACGTAAATGCGAGCAAAACATCTTGATAAACGGGGTCTGTTAACATTTGCTGAAAGCCGACGACGCCGGTGTTAGCCGTTAGCCAACCGGCTGCAGGTTCTGCATAATCGCCACTAATATCTCCGTTCAATTTTGTACCGTCAGCTAATAATATGATACCATCCATAATAATACCTTTAGACTTGAATGTGGATTAACGAAAAGCAACTAAGCTGCATATTTCATAGACCAACGACAATTTAGGTTGATATGCTGCTACCCATTTTCAGAGACTGCGCTCTGAAAATAGAGCGCCTGACGGCGCAGTGCGTATAAATATCCCATTTCATGATTCAACTTAGCTCTTTACTGATTTCAAAACAATCATGATAACCACGGGGACAAGCCCCGTGGAGTCTCCTGTTGTTGACGTTGTGCTTTTCTAGTAGTCAGTCAAGCAAGCCACGGGCACAAGGCCCGTGGGGGGGAAGTGAATCTTAACGAAAGAATCAAACCTCCACGGGGCTTGTCCCCGTGGTTCTAACGACTGACCACCAGAAATGAATTGGCCCCATAAAA
>PUNP01000994.1 GCA_003551785.1 Candidatus Brocadiaceae bacterium
ATTCAGGTCTGAACTGAAAATAAGCCGGTAGTCTTCATCAAGCGAGATTAAGTGCGCGTCAAAAGCGGCGTCGTAGGTGGCGGAAAGACAAAGTCCGTTTGTAGGATTAAGGCGGTTATTAGGATCTTCGGCCCATCCGATAATATGGCTTGCCCTTAAAACGTTCGGAACATTCAGGCCGGTTATGCAACATCTTGCTTCATACTGCGCCAGTATCATTGAACGGAATAATTGTTGATTGACCCTGGTTTTTACTTCTCGCAGGACTTCCTCGCCTTCCCGGGTCGATATATCCATGTTTTTATTTAGCAGCAGCTCTTCGGCAGCGTCATTTTCCACTTCTATTAACTGTTTTGAAAGATCAGTTGGTGTTACGCCGGGTCGTTTATATGCCTCCCACATCCTGTTTTCATATTGATTGAGTATAAGAAATTCATGATAGCTTTTCAGGGCGGCAGAAAAGAATCGATTTCGCCAATAGCTGGACGGTTCTTCTCCTTTAAAAATTCCAGTCTCACCTAATCTCTGCTGTTCGATCACATATTCATAAAGTTCACTGATCCGCTTAGCGTCCCGAATCGACCACAGTTCTGAACAATCTGAAAATTTTCGGGAATGGCGATCTAAAATAGGACCCAGTAAATCTATGGCCCGAACGTAAGAAGAGGGTTTATTGCTTCCGGCGACACTCTGACGGGATAGGTATTGAGAATAGAGTTCCCTGGCATTCATTTTTTCTGATCTCGCAGCTGTTGTTCCACTGAATATAAAAGCAGGCTTACATCATCGCTTTCGTAGAGAGTCAGATTGCTAGATCCAGTGCTAAATCCGATATGTCGCGTAATCTTTTTCCTTCGATCATCCTTTGCAAAATCTCCCGACTGTCATAATATTCGGTTTCGTTTACAGCGGATTGCAGTTCAGGTAGGGCAATATGATAAACGCAATCAATTTCGCCTGTGCCAAGCGCAATAGAGGCAATTCTCCCTGGGATCGGCTCTGCAGTAATTACACATATGTGTGGTGATTGCCCCTTTCTATTCTTGGTAAGGTTCAAACCTTCAGAACGCGCATTTTGAGCCCGGTCGCTGCGCAATGTCCATTTACAGGAAATACTTGCGTGAAGTATTGAATAGCTGCTATTGTTTAGTCTTATTGGTGTTCGAGTAGCAACTTGGTTGTCAACAAATATTGATCCCAAATTAATATTCGAGTCAGGTTCTGGGAATCTAACTATCACAACATCGGGTTTAATCAAATAGTCACTGCCGAGAGCAGTGGCAAGCACAGGGCTTTCTTTTGCCATTGTTTCAAGTTCGTCCAAATGACTGTACTGATCATATTTCGCAATATTACCACTAGCTCTGTCAACATTCCACTGTCCAGGCCGAAGGTGGGATAGTTTCAAAAATGTTTGTTGTAGAAAATTACTTACCGCAATTTCAAATTGCTGGCCCGAAGCTTGTCCCGAAAGGCGTTTTCCCGTGGAGGCTTTAAGCCGATTAAGCAACCCAGTTGCAAATTTACAACTGGGTGGACTATGCTTATCTGCAATTGTTGGAATCTCTTTTTCATCCGTGTATAATAATGATTCTAATAGCTCAGAATGAAAACGGCTTCTTGCTTCCACAAAAAGGACTTTATTCGACATCTTTTACCTCTTCCATTTTATAATTTTTAAGTAATTCTTATAAATATTGTCGGAGCCTTGATCAGAGTTGTAAATTTGCGTAAAAGTAAAAACGTGTTTTACATAGATAAGTACAGAATTTCGATACAACAAAAGACTTATTGATATATTTTCTGCATTTTTGCAGAGCGATTCTGTCCATAGTTGCAACCTTTCGTTTAACTTTTTAATTGTTATAAGTGGTTCCTATATAATTGTACATACCTTCTGTTATTTGCAGATACTCTTCATCAGTAATTCCATTCAAACTTCGAGCAACCTCCACGGCCACTGCCCTTGCAAGAAGAGGCGGCACCGCATTGCCAATTTGCCTGGCAATTTCAATCTTCGAACCTTTGAAAACAAACTCATCAGGAAAAGATTGAATACGGGCAGCCTCACGGTGGGTTATAGGTCGATTCTGTTCAGGATGCAAGTATCGTCCTTTTTCAGGCTTGAAAAATTCAGTACGGATAGTTACTGATGGGCGGTCCCACCACAATCTGCCGAACAGGTCTGTTCCTCCGGATTTTTTTCGTACCCAACAGCCAGGAGTAATATCAGGGCGATTTTTATGTAAGTCGAATCGATTCCCGCCAGGGGGAATGGCTTTATAGCGTTCAATACTTTTTTGGGTGGGATTTCTGCCAAAATGAAGGTTTAAAGGAGGTGGTTCATTGCTTAACTCTGTGCCTCGAGGGGGCGGCAAATCGCCGATTGCGGAGCGAAGATCAACCCAAGGCTTAAAAATAAACTCTTCGAAAAATTCCCCTGTTTTATTAATGTTCTTAAGTTTGTCTTTATTCATGTGAGTTGGACGTGGCAAGGAAACTGAACCATGCCTTGATGCAAGAATGAAAGCTCTGCGACGAGTTTCCGGAACACCGTAATCCGCGGCTAAAAGAATTCGATATGTAATATAAATAAAACCTAACTCTTCAAGGACTCTCTTTATTTCTAAAAATTCATCAGAGGACAGTAATTGCGGAACATTTTCCATGACAATTACTTGAGCTCGTGAAAGCTCTGCGACCCTGAGAAACTGAAACCACAATGTTTTTCTTTTATCCTCTCTACGGTTCCTATTAAGTAGAGAGAAACCTTGACAAGGAGGTCCGCCGACGACAACATCAGCTTTTGGTATTATAGGTTCATTTTGATCTAAAATATCAACAATGTTTCCATAAAACGAATGGTTGGCGCTTTTATCAAAATTGACCCGATAAGACTCTAACGCCCTGTGGTCAAAGTCATTTGCCCACACAACATCAAACCCCCCGGTATCGAGAAACCCCTGGGTCATGCCGCCGCAACCACAAAAGAGGTCAATTAATTTATATTTTGAGGAGTAGTTAATCATTCTCTTCAAGCATATTACTAAACGTTAAGCTTCCCCTCGGAGGTGATAGTGTCGAGATGAAAATCCATAAAGATAGGTAACTTTTTCCATTTTTACTATAATGCCGGGAAAGAATA
>PUNP01000262.1 GCA_003551785.1 Candidatus Brocadiaceae bacterium
ATCCCACGATTGTTGAAACCGGTATGCGGGTGCCGGCGATACAGGGTTCACCGTGATGAAGGCCCGGGTCAGTAGTTACTTTTTCTTCCCATTTAATCTTCGTCATGTTCTGGCTCCTGTTTGAATTTAAACTCCTTCTGTTTAATTCAACACTCAATAATCATTATACTCAAAGGTGGCATAATTTCAAAGGTAACAGCCCGGTGCGCTATTCCTAGTCGCTGTCGATGGCTTTATTGGATGCTCCCTCTCTCATTGATTTGCATATCTCCATCACCTCTTCAAGATTTTTGTATCTTCTTTCCCTCACCAGTATTTCTTGGGCGAAATCGAGAACAGCATCTCTCGTCCAGTCATGTTTTCTAAAACATTATGGTCGAGTACTCTTGCTGTGATCATCACGCTCTAATCGGTGTTCCGATATACGGAATCCATGCCCCAGTTGGGTTTGATTCTTCCACCACACGGAATTGTGAAATTGACAGGAGCGGATTTGAGCGTATAGCCATGCGGTTCGAGAGGCAAAAAAGAAGAATCCGAACTCAACAACCTGATCTACGGGCTTTACGGGCTGAGTGAAGATGAGGTTGAGATGGTGGAGGCTGGATAGTAAGATTAGGAAAATCAGCCTATAGAGTCCCGAGAGCATTCCACTGCGAGTCGACGGCACTCACATGCTCAAGGAGGTGGAACATATCACTTTCGCCGCATGAATGCATACGCCATATACTCGGTGGGATCGACTATTTGTCTGTAATACCATGCACTTTTACAATCCAATCACAGTCTTTTGCTTTTATAACCAGATTGACCTCACCATCCATATAGTCTTTTGCGCGTTCCGAATGGGGGAATATAGATGCGTAGCCGGATCTTGTGCCCCATCCCGATTCCGGAGTAACTGTACTGACAAGCATGTGAAAGGGTATCCTATTCCCAACCGCAATTTTTTCCGGCGTTACCCCCTCAAGTCGTTCGGAATCGCCCTGTGGGGTTTCAGCTGGGTAGACAGAAACTTGCAAATTCCCTTTTTTCCCGTCCACCCTATTTGCCTGCCAAAATATGGCCCATTTTTTGGGTACAGAAAAAACCTCCGTCCGCTTTGATTCGGAACCTTCCCACCGTCCGAGAATCTTCCCTTCCTCGCGAATCATCCTGATTCTATCAGTAGATATGTCCCAGAATTCTTTTGTTTCCCCCTTTATGGTTGACAGCCGAAAAACTGAAAACCCAATCGCTAAAACACCAATGATTAATCCAAAAGCAGCCAAACGATGCGGCGCTCTTATTCTTTGAAAGATGTAGAAATTAATTGCACAGGTCCCAAAAATGAATCCACCTGTAATATTCCAAAAGAATGCCAGGCCAAGAACACCACATATTATACTTGCAATTGCCCACTTCATATGAAATCCTATGTATTTTCCATTAAATGAATTATGGAATGCATCCTACCCTTTTTCTACCTGATGTCGTTCGTGTATGCAATACGACTCAACCTGACCATCCAGTCGCAGTTGCTGGATTTCACCACCAGATAAATGTCGCTATTTGTATACTGATCATACGAGTCATGATCGAATCTATACGTGGCGCCTCTTGTACGCCTGCCCAGAGAAGGCGAGATGTTTGATCTGGCGATCATATGATCAGGTACCCTTTCCCCAATTCTTATACGTTCTGGCTTGGCGTCGTCAAGATAGCCGGCGTCTTTTCGCATTTGGCCGGCGGGATAGGCGTAAATTTGCAATTTCCCGTTTTTCCCGCTAAAACTATGCGCCCAGTACTCAACACGGAATCCCTTCGACAGTGTAAGCACCTCTGTTCGTTTTGATTTCGTTCCAATCCATTCACCGACAACCTCCCATTCGCCTTGATGGATCATTCTACTCTCTTCTAATTCAAGTTCTAAGGATCTCACCCAAGAAAAAGACGACCAAATCGCCAAAAAAGCTATGAAAAGCCCGACTCCTGCACTCGTGATTCTGCATGGAGTTTTTATTTTTTTGTTTTCAAAAATGAAGTAATTTACTGCACAGGTGCCTAAAACAAATCCGCCTGCTATAGGCCAGAAGATCCCCCAAGGTATAAACAAGAAAGACCAGGATATCAACAGAGCAGTGACACCACATACTAAGCTTGCTTTTGCCCAATTCATTTATCAATCCGTGTATTTGATGGGGAGTTCTACCTATATAATTATTGTGCTAAACGTGACATGTCGCCTTATGTTTGTGTTGTCATTTGTTAAAACATACATTAATATGCCCCAATGCATGCTTTACATCCTGTAGAGAGCGTTTGGACTCAGAACAAACTCATCGCAAAGGTCAGATACGGGTACATGCCCTACGGCGACCTGCGCTTTAATGATACATTTTCAGGATGTTGTTTGCAACAGGACAAAAGAGATAAAGTTAATAAAAAGGCCTTTTCAATATCCATTGCAACCGCTGGTTTGTAGTGTTGAAAACCCTCCGACAGTCTACCAGTTGTCCTTCCGGACATATCTTTTTTGAAAAAAAGAAACAAAAAACGGCATGTTCCGACCTCTCTAGGATTTTTTCCCGGAGTTCTCCGCGCGAGTTGAGGTCTCCTGTTATTTGACGGTGTAGTTCATTCCTGATTCTCTCCATTATATGGGACCGGCTGCGACTAATTTTCAGAAAGTAAAATGAATCAATCCCGGCAAAAAATCCGCCAAACTAATTTATACGCGAGAAAGCTTCTCCGAACGCTTCGTTCCTGACGCACTTTCCCATCCAGAGCGTCAGGGCAAACAAGAAATTCACCGGCTGCGATTCGCGGGATATTATGTCCGGGATGAAATCCGCACAGCGGAGGCCGTCGAGGACCAACTGGCGGACCTGCAATCCCACCGAGATTGCCGGCACGGTTCGGGAGGATCCAGCAGAATATGCCAGAGTCAAAATCGATTTTAACGCGTTTGCGGCCAGACTCACGTTGAAAGAGCGCAAGGTGTTTTTCCTTCGCCTCAGGGGTTACAACTCCAGCGAGATCGGGCGCAAGCTCGGGGTTGGGCCGAACGCTATCTGGCAGCGCATGAAGAAAATCCGGATGCGGCTCAGTGAGTCGGTCGAGGAGTATGTATCCGCCCACTGAACGTGTTCACAGGCGCCGGG
>PUNP01000537.1 GCA_003551785.1 Candidatus Brocadiaceae bacterium
CCAAAATTGCCCTGGCTGTCAACGAGCGGATACCGAAAGCTGAAAGGCTGTGCCATACGCACGAGAGTGTCGTAGATGGCGGTATCTCCGTGGGGATGATAGTTGCCATGTGTATCGCCCACTATTTTTCCGCACTTGCGGTGTTTCGACCGGGGGCCGAGCCCGAGTTCGTTCATAGCAACCAGCAAACGCCTCTGGACGGGTTTAAGCCCGTCCCTGCCGTCTGGCAGGGCTCTGCTGACTATAACACTCATCGCGTAGGTCAAATAGGATTCTCTCATCTCGTCTTCGATGAGAATACTCCGGTTTTTCTTTTTTATTTCACTCATGCTTAGATATTTAGCATTACACGTCCAGGTTATTTACTTCCAGCGCATGTGTTTCGATAAATTCACGACGGCGCGCCACATTTTTGCCGGCCAGTATACTGAAATAATTATCCGCTTCCACCGCATCACCGACCGTAACTTTCAGCATAGATCTTGTCTCGGGGTCCAGCGTCGTTTCTGCAAGCTCCTCGCTGTTCATCTCTCCCAGTCCTTTATAGCGTTCGACCTCAAGTCCCTTCCTGCCCATCTCCTGCACCGCCTCTATAATCCCGGAGAGTGCATTTACTCTTGTTTCTTCCTCGCCATCGGAACAAAGAACGAACCGGCCGCCGGCTGAATCACCGGGCGTTTGCCGGGGTCCAAAAAAAGTCTCTACCGGTATGTCGTATGATTCTATGCACTGCACGGTTTCCTGCAATTTTTCGTGCTCATGAAACTTGTGCGGTTTCAGCACGTTGGGCTGATTTCGGGTCCGCGCGAGCCCCACGTAATCATCCTCTTCAATTATTTCAAGCTCCTCTCCGCTATCTTCAAGCTCCTTCTGGCGCCGGTTTACAAATTCGTCGTATTCTTCTTCGGAATAAAAATAGAATTCGCGGTCGGCGCCTTCTCCGGTCGTTTCTATTACACGGTAAAGGGGCATGTTCATGCCCTTGCGCCGGTTGATATATTTTTCAAACGTAAGCCCGCTTTCCTCTATCAGTCCTGCAAAATACTCGAGGTTTCTCAAAAGATTAATAAGATCCATAAACTGATCGCTGTTGAGGTGTTGTATGTCCTCACCGCCATTCACGCCATATTTAAGAGTTATTCCAGCGCTGCCCAGTTCGACCAGCACTTTCCGAAGCGCCCTGTCGTCGTAGGCGTATTGCTCTTTTCCTTTTCTTTTAACTTTATACAGTGGCGGCTGGGCAATATAGAGACACCCATTTTCGATAATGCTCGGCATTTGCCTGAAGAAAAACGTCAGCAAAAGCGTGCGTATGTGGGCACCGTCTATATCCGCATCGGTCATAATTACGATTTTACCGTACCGGAGCGCATCGAATTTAAATTCATCAGCACCTATACCGGTGCCCAGTGCGCTGATAAGCGTTCCTATTTCTTCATTGGCAAGCATTTTATCAACCCTTGCCTTCTCCACGTTCAGAATAACGCCTCTGAGGGGAAGTATCGCCTGAAATGTTCGGTCGCGTCCCATACCGGCCGTCCCGCCGGCGCTCTGTCCCTCTACGATAAACAGTTCCGTCTCGTCACGCTTGCGGCTGCTGCAATCGCGAAGCTTTGCCGGCAGATTTCCGCGGCTCAGAGCGCCTTTTCTACGCGTCAGGTCCCTTGCTTTCCTTGCGGCGTCGCGCGCACGCGCGGCCTCGACCGCTTTTTCCACCAGTTTTTTTGCAATACCCGGATTTTCTTCGCAGTATGTGGAGAGTTTTTCACCAACAATCTGTTCTACCTGTCCCTGTATTTCCCGGTTTCCAAGCCTGGTTTTTGTCTGCCCTTCAAACTGCGGCGCTGGCAATTTTACACTAACCACCGCTATCAATCCCTCGCGATAATCATCGCCACCCGGAGTTATATCTTTTATAACCTCTCTGTCTCTTGCCCAGTTGTTAAAAGTTCTTGTCAGTGCGGCACGAAAGCCGCTCAGATGCGTGCCGCCGTCCACGGTATTTATGTTGTTGGCAAACGAAAATATTACCTCGTTATAGCCGTCATTGTACTGAAAAGCTACGTCGCAATAGGTGCCGTCGCGTTCGTCCTGAATGCTTACAACTTTGTGAAGAGGATCCTTTCCTTCACCAAGATATCCTACAAATTCCCTTATTCCATCTTCGTAGTGAAAAGCTTCCTTTCCGCCTTCTTCATGGTTGAGGATGATACGCACGCCGCTGTTCAGGAACGCAAGTTCTCTGAGACGTCCGACTATTTTTTCGTAATTGAAAGTTGAATCGCCAAATATTTCTTCATCGGGCTTGAAAGTCACCTTCGTCCCCCGCCTGCCTGAACGCCCCCTCTTCTCAACCGGAGTTTTCGGCTCTCCCTTTTCATACCTCTGAAAATAAAGGTAATCGTCGCGCCACACCTCCACCTCCATCCATTCACTCAATGCGTTTACACAGGAAACCCCCACTCCATGCAGGCCGGCTGAAACCTTGTAGCTGTTGTTATCAAACTTTCCTCCCGCATTCAGTGTGGTCATTACAACTTCAAGGGCCGATTTTCCACTGTCCTCGTGAACATCAACCGGTATTCCTCTTCCGTTGTCCATCAGAGAAATACTCCCGTCGTTGAAAATGTTCATTATTATCTCATCGCACGCTCCCACCATGGTTTCGTCTATACTGTTAGCCACTACTTCTTCAAACAGGTGGTGTAAACCCCGCTCCGCTTTGTCACCTATGTACATGGCCGGACGGAGTCTTACATGCTCTATTCCGCCAAGCACCCTTATTGAAGAGGCATCGTACAAATCCTTGCCATCTTTTTTGGTCTCTGTTTTTTCGTCGCTCATTTCTTTGTTTTACGAATCAATGTCCCAACCCGGACAATCCGGATAAAACACCTCTCAACCTGCCAAAAAAACTATATCTTCTATATCCTGTCCTCCATCCGTCCTTTTCAACTCTTCCAGAATGGATTGGCGCATAAACCCTTTCAGTTCATGCAACAAAACGGGGGAACTCACACCTATCTTCAGTTTTCCTTCCCTGTACGACATTATTTTGGTGGTTTTATATATTTCCGGACCGACAACCTCCTTCCAGGCAGCAAGCAAAGCGCCGTATTTACTGTTGTAAAACTTTTTTTTC
>PUNP01000780.1 GCA_003551785.1 Candidatus Brocadiaceae bacterium
GTGATAGGTGTTTAAAAGTACGTGCGGATGTGGTATCCTTTTGGTTAAGAGCCATAGCAGAAACCTCCCGTATGTATTTGGTTATTTCACCTATTAACATACTGGATTTCTCGCTGTGGCTCCTTTTTTTATCTGTTGCATTTAATTATACAATCCGCCAGTATAATAAAGCAAAGAGTAGAAGGCAAAAAAGACTTTACAGGCGACTCTAATAGTGAAGATGGAAGGTGGGATTCAAGCCTTGAAATGAAAGAACTTAAGGAGACTGTGAAACACTTAAATACCAACTATAAAGATCTTGAAAATAGGCTTCAAGAACAAAATGAACATTACAGAGAAACTGTTGAACTACTCAAATCACAGTTGGAAGAAAAGGGCCAGCAACTGAGAGAGAAAAATCAACTCTTGGAACGTAATAATGATTTACTGCAAAATTTTCAGGTAATGGTTAGTACTACAACGAAATAATATTATGCTTGACAATCACGAACTTTCATGTTAACATAATTACAATGGGTTCGGAGTTGTTTGCTCGACAAATCATGAGGATCATGGTTTGGTTTGTGGTGGAAACTCCATCCATTTAATTCATAGACAGAAGGTTTGTGGAAGATGTATATTGATATCTACGACACCTCCCTTATCGAAGGCAGTGTAAAAGATATAAAACCGGTTGATATCTTTATGGTTTCCAGGACCGAGGATGAGATTATCTGGGATGAACTGGTTAGTGCTCACCACTACCTGGGTCACGAAAAGATTATTGGCAGAAGGATAAAGTATCTGGCTCTTATCCAGGAGAGGCCAGTGGCTGCTCTGAGCTTTCATTCCGCCATTTTGAAGGTCGAATGCCGGGATAGCTACATCGGCTGGAGCAACGAGGAGCGTGAAGAACATCTTGATCGTGTAGTAGATAACAACCGCTTTTTGATCCTGCCCTGGGTACGGGTCAAAAACCTTGCTTCTCACCTCCTATCGCGGGTGGTGAAACGACTGCCAGAGGACTGGCGCGAGATCTACGGTACTGAACCGTTAGTTGTGGAGACCTATGTTGAGCTGAGCCGCTATAGCGGTACCTGTTACCGGGCGGCAAACTGGATCTATGTTGGTAAGACAAAAGGGTTTCACCTCCGAGGCAAAAAACACCACTACCACGGGAACAAAAAGGGGGTTTTTCTTTATCCATTAAAAAACAACTTCAGAGCGATCTTGGGGCTTAAAGTGCTCCAGCCGAGTGAACCCCGAACCCTCCAGAGATTAAACGGGAGGGAGAAAAAGATGGTTTTATCTGGTATGAACTGGGACCCGAAAATTATCGAAAGAATGGGCCTCAATCCACAAGCGGTGAAAAAATTAAGCGTATTGCTCATGCTTTTTCACGAAAGCTTTATCGACTGTTTTACGCACGTTGGACAGATCAAACACGGTCTCATCTTTTTAAAGGGCCTTATGAGTAACCTCAAACGTAAATCACTGGAACCTATTGCCCTTTATTTATCCGGTCAGGATGAGGTGCGGCTGATGCAGCATTTTTTCAAGAATGGTAAGTGGGACTATCAACAGATGCTTATTCAGTATCAAAGAAAAACAGCCGAACTTATCGCAGCACCAGAAGCTATGCTGACCGTAGATGGTACTGGTTTTCCCAAAAAGGGCAAAGAATCTGTTGGGGTTTTTAGACAGCACTGTGGTGCGGTAGGCAAAACAGAAAACTGCCAGGTTGGTATCTTTGCTGGCTATACCTCACAAAAGGGGTATGCCTTATTGAATTCACAGCTCTATATACCTAAAATCTGGTTCACAAAGGAGTATGAAAAACGTCGACAGGACTGCGGCCTTCCCGAAGAACTAAGTTTTCTGACCAAGCCACAAATTGCTACAGCCCTGCTTGAACAGATCACAAAAACCGGGCTTTTCCCCGCTAAATGGTTGGGCTGTGACTGTGAATTCGGCAGCAATCGCGAGTTTTTAGATAGCATTGCCGAGGACTATTATTATTTTGCCGATCAGAGATCGAACACTCGGGTCTGGTTACAATGGCCCGAAGTAAGGGTTCCACCTTACAAAGGTCGAGGGAAACGCCCTACCAAGGAAAAAGCTTTAACAGATCCGGTATCTCTAAAAAAAATTGCTAAGGATCCTGCATACGAATGGCAGAAAGTTATGCTTGGGGAAGGTGCCAAGGGACCTATTATCGGCGAGGTGCTCCGTCTACGTGTGATTACCTGCCGAGATAACCTGCCGTATGAAGAAGTCTGGCTGTATATACGAAAGTACAAAAACGGCCGCATCAAGTACTCCTTTAGTAATGCTCCAGCTGATATTCCCATAGAAGAGCTCGATAGAGCTGCTCTCATGCGCTGGCCTATCGAACAGTCCTTTAAAATCGGCAAGGATCAACTAGGGATGGATGAGTACGAACACCGTTCCTGGCAGGCCTGGCACCGACATATGCTCTATGTCTTTTTGGCTATGCTGTTTCTACTCATTGTACAAACTCATTTCACCGATGATGACACCCCTGTTCTTACCATGCCCCAGGCTAAAAAGCTTGTACACGCAGCTTTAGGCGGCGATGATTCTTTTATAGTTAAAATTATCAGGACTATACAGTACTATCTCAAAAGGAATTATGAAGCTTATCAGTCTCATCGAAAGAGGACGATGGCTGAGTTTCATACTTGAAATTTTTAAGTGCTATATACAATTAAATGTCTTTGTACCCATTATTTTACGTTGTAGTACTAGCTAGATCTAAATTATACTCGCATTTTGACCAAAGAGGTTGAAAACAATATTCAAACACTCAAAAAAAGCATAGAAGAGATAAAAAGCCAACAATCTAAAAAAAGTGTAAAACCTAGATCAATAATTGTTAATCTAGCTCGTTGCAGCAAGGCCCAGATAACAGACAGAGCCCTGTCAGCAGCAATTAATATGGGAGCTGATACCCCCTCATTAAATAAGACAGTAACTAATGCTTACAGTAATCTTAAATTTTTCAAAGAAATGGTAGAAGCCGAAGGTAATGCAATAGAAAGTGGTTTAGTGTATGAAGGCAGCCCTGGTTCTCAAGTCTATGAAGATATCGTTTGTCAGATTAAAAAAGCTGCTGAACATACAATATCTAGCATGCA
>PUNP01000099.1 GCA_003551785.1 Candidatus Brocadiaceae bacterium
AGCAAAATTATCAGAAAAATAGCATCAAGCATCGGCGTAAGGTCTGCTGTCTGGGCGTTTTTGGCAAAGCCTTCATTAAGCTGAAATTTGCTGAATTTGTTATTTTGAATATCCGAGTTCACAGACTATTCTCCCAATTTTTAAGGTTGCGCTGCTGGTGAATTTTCTAAAAACAGCAGACGCCACCGACGCGAATAAGCTTATAATCAGTCCCCAGGCTGTGGTTTGCAGAGCCACGCTGATACCGAGGCTGATAGCTGCCGGCGATGCGGTTACAATTTGGCCGATACCCCCGAAGCTCGTTGCCATGCCGGTGACTGTTCCCAGTATGCCTACAAGCGGAGCGACCCTGGCGATTAGATCGAGCATACCTATGCGGGCAGACATTCGTTCTATCTGCTCAGAGGCTATATGATTGAGGTAATCGGGGCTGTCGGGCTTTTCAGCGGCAGCGAGGATTATCTGCTGTAAATAGTGGCGTCTTTTTCTACGCGCAATTTTCTTTCCGAGTTTTCTGAGCTTCTTTTTCTGATCGACGGCCGCCTGCGGCGGTATTGGTTTATGTCTAATGGCCATTGACAGCCAAAAGAATATTCTGTCCAATACCGCCGCCAGGCATAGAACCGAGAGACCATACAGCAACAGTATTACAGGATTCTGATCGCTCAGAAATGAAATAATAATACTGACTATATTTTCCATAGATGCTATTTCCCAAGAAACGAGTTTGTAAATTCCTGATCAAGAGAACGAACATTTATAGCACCCAGAGCTTTTACTCTCGAGCGTATCCGGTTATGTGAGAGCGACTGCATATATTCAAAGGCGCTTTTATGGGGTCGCTGCTCTTTTTCCTGATCAGTGGTTTTCTGTTCAAGTGTTTTACGGCCTTGTGAGATAGAATCAGAGATTTCTATCATCTGCCTTTGCATCCTGGCCTCACCAACACGGTTACCTGACAGTTCTAATTGTCTTTTCAGTTCCTCAATTTCACGCAATGTCCTGTTTTCAATACTCTGATACTCGGACTGGATCTGATAGGCAATTTTATCTTTTTGCTGCTGATCCGCGTCAGGATACTGTGCCAGCATTGTTTCGAAATGCCTGCTTGCCAGCTTCGGCAGTTCTTCGAGGTAATCACGCTTGGCTTCCAACTGTTCTTGCAGCTCATTTATCCTCTGCTGGTTATAATCAGTATTTGCATCAAGGCTGCTGAGTGTGCCTGTCGATGAACTTTCTATTATCTGGTCAAACTGATTAACCGCCGAACTGAGCGAGGTGCCCGGAGATGCCATTTCTTCTTTGTCAGGAAATAAACTTTCCGGAGCGGCAATAGACACTGCAACAATTTGAAACACTAAAAAACAGCTTAGTAATGCTAAAGATTTCATTTTGAATTCTCCTTATAAGGTTTTAGTTATTTAGAAAGTAATCTACATACTGGTCTTCAATACTCTGACCGTCCTGCACGCTTATGCCTTCGAGGCCGAGTAACTGGTCAACATCAGGAAGACTGTCGATGAGGGTGCCGATGTCGTTCATTTCGATCAAAACATCCGTTGCGGCGTTAAACTTATCCAGAGCCTGCGACAATTCGGTTATTTTGGTCATCATGCCAAATGCCGAAACGGTTCCCTGGCCTTCATCACGCAGCCATGCTTCCATTTGGGCGGCATCCCTGAGCAAGCCAATTTTAAGAACCATAAACTCACGCTGCTCTTCTAAATTGACCACAAGATGCTCTATGTTGTCGTTTAGCTGTTTGAAAAAGTCATGGGCCATTCCAATTTGTGATGCGAAATTGTTATTTAGCCGCTGATGTGCAAGTGAGGTTTTGTAGCGCTGATCAAGGCTTCTTAGCTCATAAAGTTTTCGCCTGAATTCTCTGCGCAGATTGTTATTTTCAGGGTCTGATTTTATGTTTCTGGCCAAATCCCTTAATTCCTCCTTGACCTGCTCTGCCTGATTTTGAAGCTCCTGGCTGTATCGACTGAACCTCTGCTGTTTTTCGCTGAGCGTTGTTTTCATTGTCGTCATTTTAAAGACAATCCCGCTTAAGCCGTCTTTCATTGCGTCTTTATTAGAGGTGATGCCGTCAATTTGCGATACAGTTTGGCCGGCAAGGTCGCCGAGGAGGTTATAAATTCGGTCTTTGGTTTCTGTGCTTCTGTCTTGCTTGTATTGCTTTATCGCTTCGCTTAGTTCATCGTTGCCTTTTTTGAGAATTTCCGCCAGTTCACCGGTCTGAGCGAGACTTTTCTCCAGCGTTTCCAGATTGCCTCGAGTGGTTTCAAACTGGGGCAGATAGCTGGTCGTTTCCATTAACGGCTCTGCCGAAACAATCTGCACAATGACAAACAGCAAAGCGGCAACAGTAGATTTCAAAAGTATTAGATTTTTCATTTTTTGTTCCTTTCTGTCATTAGATTCATTTTTTTCATAACTTTAGCGTTGGCGTGCCAGTTGAGTGTAAAATTCTGACTCGTCGGCGACTACATCGAGGATTTGCTTTTTAGATGCCGGGTCAAGTTTATTCCAGTGTCTGTATGCGCGTTGGTGGTCGCCGTTAGCATAGGCGATAGCTCCGGCCATTCTACGGTCCTCTGAGTTGACATAACTCTGACGAACAAGATATTTTTTGAAACTATTGTCGGCACCGCTGAAATCACCGGCAAGAAGCTGAGACATTGCCAGGTTATAGTGCAGTTTCAGTCGCACCTGCGGATCCGAAGAGTGTTCCAGTGCATCCTGGTATGCTTCTATGCTTCGGTCATACTGCTTTTGCAGAAACATAATCTCTCCAAGCAGAGCAATGGCAAGGCTGTTTCCTGGGTCTGACTGGAGCGATTTTTCTGTGTGGCGTCTCGCTTTTGCCATCTCGTTTTGCCGCAGATAGCACAATGCCGCCAGGTAATCTGCCTGTGCTGGTCTTTGCCCGGTCAAATCAGCTAATTCGTTTAGACACGCCTGGGTTTGACCCTGTTTCCAATAGATCCAGGCCAGATTCAGGGAAGTCTCCTCAGTTTTTTTATCGTGAGGGATTTTCTGAAGGGTCTGGGCCGCCAGCTCATAATTGCCGCTGGCCATGGCCTGATTTCCTTCCTGCATCAGCAGTGTGCTGTTTGTTGCGCATCC
>PUNP01000951.1 GCA_003551785.1 Candidatus Brocadiaceae bacterium
CAATACAAAAAAGGTGCTGTTCGCCTCGGATATACATACGTCCCTCGACAAATGCGGGCGATGCATAAATATTTTCCCCCAGAGGGTATCGCCCGACTTTCTTAAACTCATCCCCGGGCTCAAGCAGATAGCCATCCCCTTCCGAAGAAAAAAGGTAGACTGTATTACCGGCGAGGGCCGGCGACGCATAGAAATCGGCGCTCAAAAACTCCTCCCACGCTCGTTCGCCGTCTTCCAGGCTGTGCGCCCTGAGCGTTCCACCGTAGGTCTCGAGCAGGTACACCCTCTCTCCGTCGCTGAGCGGACTGGTTATATCAGGTACCCCCCTGTCAAGACTCCACACAACGTCATCCTCATCAATGGTTCCGCTTTCCGACGGCTGCACGGCTATCAGTTCGACATAGGGTGAAATCGCCATAATCAGGCCGAAGTCCATGATAGGCGACGGGGCGATTTCTCCGCTCATCAGTTCACCGCGCCATACCTCCGCTCCATATTCAGGATCATAGGCGATAATATACGGCTCGCTGACGGTGATCAGCTGCTCACCATACTCCGTTTCAATGATAATCGGCGTGGTCCACGAATTCGTCACCGGTCGGGGTGTTTCCCACATCACATCGCCGCTCGCCCAATCCAGCGCAACAAGGCGCGCGAGGTCATCATCGGCCTGACCGTTATCGTACTGGACGATGACCTTATTATTATACCCCACAAGTGAGGTAGCGTGCCCGTAAACATTATCAGGTTCACCCAGATTCACTATCCACTGCCGATTGCCGTCGAAATCGAAAGCCGCGACATCTCCGGTCGGGAAAAACGCATAGACCATTCTGCCGTCGGTATAGGCCGTCGATGCCGCAAATCCCGTATCGGGGTTCAGTTCGATATCGGAGGCGCTAACGCTCGTTTCCGGCACATCGCCGCTCCAGAGCAGATCGCCGGTTTCGGCGTCATAGCAGTAAACCTGTCGTTCCGTTTCCGTAGCGCCGGTCAGGAAGACTCTGTCTTCCCAGACCACAGGCGAGTTTTGCCCGGGCAGGGGCACTTCCGCTTTCCAGAGAATATTCTCTCCCGTTTCGATGTCCCACTCCAATGGTATATTATCATATGGGCTGACCCCGCTGCCCCGAGGCCCCCGGAACCGTGACCAGTTGGCGGCTATTTCGCCCCTCGCCGGCGGCTCAGGCAGAACCGGCTCAGCTATAGGCTCATCATCCGGCTCGGCAATGCGGTACTGCAGATCAGGGGTAAAGATCGCAACGGCGAAGCTTACTCCGATAAACAGCACGAACCCTGCTGCAACAGCCCGGCGGGTCATGGCGGTGACGTGCGAGTATTGCTCCTCGTATTTTCCCGGCGGACCGGGTCTTGGGAGGGACTCTTTCAATTTGCAGGCAGTCTTGGCACCGGCCAGCACGACAGCGAGATTAAAAAGCAGCAGGTATCCGGCCCGTGAGGCGAACCTGTACCACTGGAACCTGATCGTGCGGGCCCGGAGGTCGAGGTCTCTGACCTCTTCCAGCAATGCATCATCGTCGGGGGTTTCGCTCAATCGGGTTTGAATTTCTTCGATCCGGTTTTCCTGCAAGGGAAGTATGAAGATAAGACGGAAATACCGCAAGCCGAGGATTCCGGTGATCAAAAGTGAAAACAGCGCCGCTGTCACGGTAAATGTAATCACCGCCTGGTAGAATGATTTGCTATGAAAAGGCCCTTTATCACTATTTTCAGATGTCATTGAATTTTAGATTTTCATTCTTTCCGATATTTTCATTCTTTTCTCCTCTCCCACTTTCCGCCGCCTTACCTTTTCCCTTGGACAATAAGGGAAACACCGTGCACAGGCCAGGCAATCGCCCGGGTCCGCCCGGTATTCATCACTCCCGCGATGGGCCGTATGTCTGATGAGCGTGAGGGCGACGACCAGTCCGATGAAAGCGCCCAGCAAACGGCTTCCCAGGTGAAAATCCGCCCGTATACCATCGGCGCGTTCAAATAGAGACTCCGCGCTCTCCTCACCGGTGCTTCGGAACGCCTCGGTTTCATCCGTCATACCGGCAACCTGCCCGGTCTTTTCCCGATGCAGCCTCTCGGCCAGACGCACATCGGGATGAGTCAGGGCCAGAAAATCACTCGTCAGAGCTCCCCCCCATCCCCCTGCAAAGACAAACACCGGCAGCAGCACGATCAAAACAACAAATAGGTTCTTACGCAGCGCAAGTTGGCCCCCGGAAGGCTCACCGGTCGGCTTGCGTATCGCTCCGAACGGGCAACTGTCCACACACAGCCCGCACTGTATGCACTCATCGGGACTGATATTGACCTTCCATTTTGAAAGCCTCGAAAAGTGCCGCAGGAAAATAGCATAGGGACAGAAAAACCGGCAATAGGGCCGGCCAATAAAAATGCCGGTGACAAGAAAGAATCCGCCGAGGGCCAGTGCACCTGCATTGCCGCTGAGCCGAAAGAATGACACAAAAGGATCGTAGCGGCAAATGATAAACCCCGACCCGTTGACAACCAGAAGAACGGCCAGCCCGAGATAAAGGTATCCTAAAAGCCGCAGAGGTACCTCAGCCCAATAGGGAACGGAAACCGGCTTGAGCAGTACAACGTCCTGAATCGCGCCCAGCGGGCAAACCGAACCGCAAAACACCCGTCCGAAAAAAAGTGATACGACCAGCGGCAGAGTGAAAATCATGAGCACAGTCAGCGGGAGCGCATAACCGCTGTCGAAGACCGTCAGTGCGAGATTCTGCGTTGCACCGACGGGACATATACACCCCCGACGCCAGAAACCAAAAAAGGCCAGCGATAATATCATCAGAACAAAAACATAACGGCGTTTCCGCTTTTTGAATACCAATAACACTGCTATTACCAGAGCAACGAACAATACGGCAATGCTAAGGTATTCGTATAATTCAGGGGCTGGTGCGGGCGTCTCGGTGGCCGGCATCTCGTAGCCGCTTTGAAAATCCGGGGGTGGGAACCGCCGCGTATCACCCGCAGCCGATGAAACAAAACCCCACGTAAAAGACAGCATTATCGACAAAAACAAAATACCTGATCTTGATTTTAAGCAAGTGTTGATCATTGAATAAAAGCCTCAGAAGCTGCAATAATAATC
>PUNP01000681.1 GCA_003551785.1 Candidatus Brocadiaceae bacterium
AAAGCGGGGAACTCCTCTGGCATACCGGTAAGTGGCGCATACGTATCGCCAACATCCCTTCTCCGGTGATTGTCGGCGATGATCGCCTATTCCTTACCGGCGGCTATAACGCCGGCAGCGTGATGCTGCGACTGATCGAAAATGATGGGGAGATCGGGGTGGAGGAAGTGTTCCGGCTTGGTGCACGTGAGTTCGCCTCCGAGCAGCAGACGCCTATTCTTTACGAAGAACACATCTATGCCGTGCGTCCTGACGGTGAACTTGCGTGCATGGACACCGATGGCAATGTCCTCTGGACAAGCGGCGGCGGGACGGATTTCGGGCTGGGCCCGCTCCTGATCGCCGACGACCTGATTTATGTGATGGATGACAATGGTGTGCTGACAATGGCTGAGGCGACCCCATCCGGATATAACGAGTTGGGAAAGAGCGAGCTCATGGACGGACATGAAGCGTGGGGGCCAATGGCGATTGCTGACGGCCGGCTGATAGTCAGGGATATGCACCGAATGCTGTGTCTGGACCTGAAGGACAGGTAGTTTGTTATGGGGGGCAACAGAATGTAAATATTCAGCCAACCCCGTTGTTTCACCACCGGCACAGGGCACGGTGGGGATGAGTTGACGGGGTTCACTGAGTATTTACGGGAAATTTAATCAGAAAGTTCTTCCAGGGAGTTTTGGATTAGCGGTTGTATTTTTGGGATACGGGCCGTGACAACACGCCAGAGTAACTTGTCATCGACTCCAAAGTAGGCATGAATGAGTCGATCACGCATGCCTGCCATCTCTTTCCAGGGTACCAAGGGATATTTTTTACGTACACTGTCAGGTATGTGCTTGGTTGCTTCACCAACAATTTCCAATTTTCTCACCACGGCGCTAAAAGTTTTGTCGTCCGCCCTGAACTGTTCAAAATCCATCCCCTCTATGAAAACGCCAATGGATTCCATAGCTTCAATTATATCCTCAAGATAGAGCCCGTATTCTCTCATACAGGGGCTGCCTCCTTCGTTATTCGGTCACGTATCTCATTGCGGAGTGAGTTGGTTGTGCCTACGTCAACTTTTCGGTGAAGCTGCTGCTCAAGGAATTGTTCCAGCGCAACAAGATCGAGCAGATCAGCATCTTCTTCAAACTCAACGAGAAGATCAACGTCACTGTTAGGATTCTGTTCTCCCCGAACGAAAGAACCGAAAAGTGCCGCATCTCTTATTTTATACCGATCTTGTAATGCAGGCTTGAGTGACCGGAGAATATTAATAATTTGTTCTTTTTCGTCCACTACCGCGTCACCATTAAAAAAATGATCGATTTTTACTCCTTACAGGCTATCCATCCCATAACAATATAATACATCCCAACATCGCAAAAGTCAAATTATTCAAAGGCAAAAAACGTTCTAAGCTCGTGGCGGCTCGGCTCTTCTTGCCGCCCCCTCGACTGCCGCCAGGGGGGCAGCATCTACCTGGAACACCCCTATCAATGTATAGTGATAGCTTGTGTTTGAAGGGGATTCAGGTTAAAATAGAAGGTCTAATGAGATTGGCATAATGAGATAACCATGTACGGAAGTATGGGCTTCTCTGGAATTGATGTTAAGTAAATCATGGAAGAACGAACAAAAAAAACGGGCGTTTGGGTTATCCTGACCGGAGCGGCCGCCGGGATTATCGTGTTAGGATTTGTCGGGATCGTGCTCCGTGAGTTATTCGTTCAGCGCAGCCTCAGTGAACGCTCTCCGTATCCGGCGGCGGACATGCCTGATATTCCTGAGGAATTGCGGGGTTTCGAAGAACTGCCGGACTCTTTCCGCATCGGTCACGAGAACGTTTACGATTTCAGCGTGGACCGATACGGCCGCATCTATGTGGCCGGTGATCGGTCGGTGCGAATTTATGAAAATGACGGTGCACTGACCGGCGAAATATCCCTGCCCGCGATGCCGTCGGCCGTGACCGCCTCGAACGATAGAGTTTACGTCGCGCTGATGGATCATCTGGCTATCTATAGCATAGAAGGCGAGCTGATGGACAGGTGGGAGGCACCGTCACAAAATTCCCTGATCACTTCGATTGAAGTTCATGAGGATGAAGTGTTTCTGGCCGATGCCGGGAGCCGGTTTGTCAGGCGTTTTGATAAAGACGGCAATTCTCTCGGCCAAATTGGTGCCCGGGATGCAGAAAGGGGAATGCAGGGTATCGTGCTGCCCAGCCCCCGCTTTGTCGCTGTGATGGGCGACGACGGGCTGCTGCGGGTGAATAATCCCGGAAGACATCGGATTGAAGCCTATACCCCGGACGGTGAGTTGGAACGGTTCTGGGGGAAACCCTCCAGTGCTATCGAGGGGTTCTGCGGATGCTGCAATCCGGTCGATTTCGACCTGCTGCCCGACGGACGGTATGTTACCGCTGAAAAAGGGCTGATAAGGGTAAAGATTTATGATGCCGACGGTCGTTTTGAGAGCGTGGTTGCCGGCCCCGACGATCTGGCACCGCACAGCCTTCAACTGCTCGGACAGCGCAGCCCGGACAGGGATTCGGCGGATTTTAAGGTGGCCGCGGGCCGAGATGATTTGATATATGTGCTGGACCCCCGTGAGAACAAAGTGAGATTCTTCAGGGAGGTAGAAAATGAATAATTCAGAGGAAAAAAATGATACACAACTCACCCGACGCGACATGCTTTCCGGCGGACTGCGCTATGCCGCCCTCACGGCAATAGGTGCGGGGGGCGCAGCGGTGGGATTAAAACGTCGAAAATTGCTGCGTGAAGGTAAGTGTCTGAATAATGGCGTGTGCCCGCAATGCGGCATATTTTCTGAATGCGGACTTCCGCGGGCACGTTCGGTAAGGGGTAAACGTTCGGAGGATTTATATGGCGGCTGATGATAAAGGTCCCGAAGACATGAACCGGCGCTTTTTCCTCCGAGACGGCCTTTGGGGCGTTTCTATTGCTTTGCTGGGTGGGATCAGCGGGATCGCCTTCACCCGTGCTTCCGACAGGAAAACTGTGTGGCAGATAGACCCGTATAAATGCAATTCCTGCGGCAAGTGTGAGACAGAATGTGTGCTGCCGCTGTCGGCCGTTAAAGCGGTGCAGGTGAATGCAATATGTGGATACTGCCGGCT
>PUNP01000756.1 GCA_003551785.1 Candidatus Brocadiaceae bacterium
CATCTCGCCGGCAAGGCCGGCAACCAGGGTCTCGGCGCCCTCATGTGTGGGCAGCACATCGTCATATTTTTCAAAATATTCGCGAAACACGCTCGGCCTGTCTATGAGCATACAGGGGCGCAGGTAATTGCCGTCGTAGGGGATGCCTTCCCTGATATCACGGAAAAAAGGATGTTTCAGGGCCTCTGTAAGACTTCTCTGCTTGATGTTGTCGACGGCAAAATGGCAGAATACACATGGCTCGATATCTCCGTCATTGGTTACATGCAGATAACGTTTGCCGCCAGCCATACACCCGCGCGTTTCGGTGCCGTCGTTCCAGAAATCGGCCAGGAAAATCGGATACGTGTTGCGAAATTCATAGACCTTTTTTCGCATCATTTCACGCTGCCGGGCCGTTACCATCAGGTTCATATCGGGCTCACGTCCCACCGGTATGTACTGAAAATACCAGCCGTAAAGACATCCTTTGTCGATCATCTTCTCGATAAACTCTTTACTCATAATCGTTTCGGCATTGTGGCGGGTGGCTGTGGCGCTGAAGCCGAAAAGAACACCGTGACGTCGAAGGGTGTCCATCGCATCCATAACTTTTTGATAAATCCCTTCACCCCGTCGTCCATCGGTCAGGGCCTTATCGCCCTCAATGCTGAGCATCGGCATCACGTTGCCCAGTTCCGCAAAACGCGCGGCCATCTCATCATCGATAAGGGTGCCGTTGGTATAGAGCTGGAACTGGCTTTGGGGATGATTTTCGTAGATCTCAAACAGGTCCTGACGGAGCGTTGGTTCGCCGCCCGAGAACACAAAGAAATGCATCCCCATCTCTTCCTCGGCTTCGGAAACCATTTTTTCGATATGTTCCAGTTCCAGATCACTGTCACGCCCGTATTCCGAAGCCCAGCAGCCTTCGCACTGCAGATTGCACCGGGCGGTGACATCGGTCACGATAAGGTTCGGCGGCTCGAACCCCTGATTTTCTTTGAATTTTTTTCGTATGTCCTCATTGAGGAACCAGGCGTTTCCGTAAAGGTTCTGTATGAGCGATTTTCTGGCTGACGGGCTGAGTTCGCTGCCTATTCGCTCAAGCCACTTGCCGAACGGATGGCCCTTTTCGACAAGATACCGGAAGCGCTGCGCTTCCCGTTGATGGCGGGGTTTTGAGGCGATTTTCTCAAACAGCCACCACATCCGCGCCAGTTTCTTCTGATCGGCTTCTTCAATATATTCACCGACAACCTGGAGAAATCTGTCGCCGGCCTTTTCTTTGACTTGTTCAAGAATCATATTTTTGCCTCCTGTATAAAATTATTGGTCGCGTATCAAACAGGGGACCTGAGTGAAAAATAGCAGGAATTAGAAAAGTCATAAGGCTTCACTTATAATTAGAGTTTCTCCACTTTAACTAAAGGAAGCCTTATGACAATAAACTTAACATTCGATTATACCGTAAAGTTACAGGATTGCAAAATAGAAGACATCGTTGCTCTGTTCGGAAAGATGCTCATACAGATATTAGCTGATCTGACCAAAGCGATACTTGCGGAGTTCGCTGACGCCTATATGAAGCAGGAAGTTAAGCCGTTTAGGTGCGAGCGGTGCGGCAACAACACCAGGTTTATCTGGAAGACAAAAAATGCTAAAAGCACGAAAATAACAACCCCACACGGGGATATAGAAATCGGTCAGATGCAGGTGAAGTGCAAGAAGTGTAACAAAAAAATGTATATAACCAGGAAACTTTTAGGTATAGAAGCCCGCAAACGCATGTCTGAAGGGACTGAGCGAACCCTGGCCCTTCTGGGTTGCCTGACGAGCTTCCGGGTTTCAGAGAAGATACTGAAGATGGTTGGGGCCGGAGTAAACAAAATGGCTGTCTGGCGATGTGTGCAGCGCGTAGGGGAGAAACTCGAGTTCGGCCTGGATAGGGAGGCAAAAGCCATTGGTGAGGCAGACGGCACGGGTGTGCGCATCCAGGGAATTAAAAAACGAGGCAAGGAACTGAAGGTGTTTGTCCAGCATACGGCCAAAGGGATACGTGTAGCGGGAGTAAGCATAGGGAAATACCACGATGACTGGGACGCGCTCTTCAGGCCGCTGAAAGAGAGCTTGAAGAAATTTAAGAATTTCCTGCTCATTACAGACGGCGATACAGCTATCCTGAGAGGGCTGGAAGGCGTGAAGGTTCTGTTTCAGAGGTGCCTGTGGCACCTTCCGTATCAGATGAAATACTATCTCTGGAAAGACGGCATAAAGCGCAAAAGCGATGAGTGGTATAATATGATGGGAGCAATTTTCGATATTACAGCTATAAGATACGGAATAGTTGATGATGAAGAGATTAAAGCTACAGTAGAAGAAAAAATGCAGCGTCTTGAGAGCCTGATCGAAACCTGCAAAGAACACGACTGTGAAAGTACAAAAACATATCTTGAGAATGCTCGCGGTGATATGTTCACAGCCTTTCAGAAGAAGCTCAAAGGCAAAACAGTAAGTAAAGCCGAGAGGGTGATGCGGACGGTGAAATTAAGGACAGGAGTGGGGAAATGGTCTCCCAAGGGAGCGCTCAATGCCGTGAAGGTCAGGCTTGCTCATTACTATAACGGTTTTGATCCTACGCTGGAGAATACAAACGAGGAATCGTCATGGTTCAAACGGGCAGCATAGTAACATACTGGGAATGGATTTATCGCATTGCAAATTGTGCGGAAAGGGAAGGGAAAAGGCCGCCCTTCTTTGAAGGACGGCCCATCCGCACAATTATCCATGTCGGCGCTCAGGTTGCTTCCCAGCATTGCCCTATCCTCCGCATGGACAATTTTATTGTAAAAAATATCTCTTTTAATTTCAAGGAAAAAATAGACAAAAAAAAGACATCCGCATAATTTAGAAAGCGATAAATCCGTCTTTTAGTCTTTTTGAAAAGTTAAGTGAGCCTTGTGGTTAACTCAGGTCTCCTACAGCGAACGCCACCAATTTTTTTCACGGGCCATAAAAATGTCTTTCAAAGAAAGCACTCCAGATATACAGATGACTCTTACGGGCTATTACTATCAGCTCCCGGAGCGTAAGCGTAAGAAGATGGATAACTCCAAGGAGGCGGCTTTTCACCGTAACGTGGTTGCACG
>PUNP01000234.1 GCA_003551785.1 Candidatus Brocadiaceae bacterium
ATCTCCCAGTAATCTTCAATAACATCGGCATAACCTTCACAGACTTCAAAGCTTCTTGCGATAGCTCGGGGTGGAATATCTTTATTAAACAGTTCGGCGTAGATATCAAAAAGATCCTTGACACGCCGTGTTATTTCGAGAGCTTTGCCCATATCATCGCGTGACCATCCATGTTCATCGGAAAGCTCATCATAAAGTTCTTCGGCTTCTTCCCTGGTCATTAGCCGGTCTTCTGTGGCCTGCCTTCCAGCTTCAGCCGGGATGGGATGCAGAACAGAAGAGAGCACAAAAGCAGTTACAGCAATGCAACATGCGTATTTTGAAAGTACGGTCGACATAAAAATTTCTCCTTTGATCAGAAGGATATTAATTTTGAGAACAAATTAACTGAGGTCGTGAGCCTGTTACTTAACCCATCAAGGCTCGTAGTAGACGCTTTCAAGCGTCCCTCGAAGCGCGTAGCAATTTCCGGATTCCGGAGCCCTTAAAAGGGCTCACTACGAACCAGTTAATGCCTTTCACACGTATCGCACACATCCCTGCGTGCGCCCTGGACAGGCAAGATGCCTGTCATACATTCCGCCTGCACCTTTTCTGCCACACCACCAGGAGCTTGGCCGAAAAGGGCACAATAGCAAATACGCAACGATCTACCGCGCCCTTTCAGGGCGCAAAATGCGTGTGCATCATCCCCCTCGGGTTGAAACCCGAGGCTACCGTACTTTGCCCCGTCCGGGGCAAGGTCTCTGTTTTCGCCCCAGCGGGGCGAGCTTAGGTAGCCCCTGGTTTTAACCAGGGGTAAAAAATGACAAAAAGATCAATGCGCCCCGGTAGGGGCACGGTTGCACATGGAGTTAAGGCATTTGCTCATTATTTGCCTTTTCGGCCACGCCCCTAGTGTGTTTTTTACTGAAAATTTACTGCCAGGGCTTGCGCAACAGGCTGCTTATTGTTTAATCAGGATTCTGAGGAGTCAGAATCACCCTCTACAGAATCATCACCTTCTTCGTCTTCTTCGTCATCAACTGGTTCAACTCCATTATTTATTTGTTGCATCCGGGCGCCCTCAGGTTCATTTTCACTTTCCTCCTCCTGGCTTGCCGATGGAGTGCCGGCGAGGAGTTCATCGAGGGAATAGCCGCGTCTTCTTTGTTGTGGTTCTTCATCATCATCTTCTTCTTCATCACTCAATCCCAAAAGTTCAGCGGCGCGCTTACGGCCTTCTTCAGCTCTTTTGAGCCGCTCTTTTTTTTCATCTTCGGTTTCTTGTATTTCACGCTGTTTTCTTTCTTCTTCTTCTTTTATACGTTCGCGGGTTTTTTCTTCGATCCTATTCCATGCAGATCTTGGGCTGAGTCCATTATCACGGTATTGGAAATAGGGTTGGATCACAGCTAAGTCCGACTGAGCATCTCTGAAGATCCTCAGGCATTCATCCATCGAGTATTTATTCCCCGGTCTTCCGAGCGGTATATCGCCTTCATGTTCTCTTCTTGCGCTCAGGCGCCCCCCGGAGCGGTAGTGGAAGTAGTAATGTCTCATGATTTCACCAGGCAGGTGTTGAAAGACGGTATCAACTTCTCTGGGCGGGAAGTGGTAGCGTTGAATCATTCTCCAATAATCTTCGATAACGGAAGCATATCCGTCACAGACTCTGAAGCTTCTGGCGATAGCCTGGGGCGGTATTTCCTGGTTATATAGCCTGGCGTAGATATTAAAGAGGTCCCTGACGCCGCGGGTAATTTGGAGTGCCTGCTGCATTTCTTCACGTGACCAGCCATGTCTATCGGACATCTGCTCATAAAGTTCAGCGGCTTCACTTCTGGTTATGAGTCTTTCTTTCGATACCTGGCGAGAGGTATTGGCAAGAGCAGCATTGAAGATAAAAGTCGCAGAGAAGGCAAAAGAAAGAACAACTATTCTTTTAAGTTGCATTTTGTGATTACCCATCTTTTACGCTCCCTAATGTAGATGTAGATAAGGTTTAAAAATAAGTTTAAGATTATATTAAGTACATTTTACTGTTAAAAAAGAGATAAGTCAATATTAAAAGCTTTATATTTGAACTGGGATGAAATATCAAGTATTATTGTGGGTGTCGTTGGTTTATGAAATGTTCGGGATAGGGGCTTTCCACTTGTTTTTTCGCAAAAAACAGATCCTCCATCTGTTCCGGTCTACCGGCACAGGGTAAGGCAGTGATTCTGCGTGGTTCTGTCTAAGATTACTTTCAATCAATAATACAGGAAGCAGAGATCGATGGTTAAGATTACAATTATGGGAGCAGGCAGTACAATATTCACTAAAAGCGTGGTCGGTGACTGCTTATTAACACCGAGTTTGGCAGGTTCAACGATAGCACTTTACGACATAGACAAGCAAAGGCTTGAAGATTCTCGTCTCATGGTAGAGTCACTCAACCAGAATATTAACGCCGACGCCGTAGTGGAGACATATCACGGCGCAGCGGAGCGCAAGAAGGCATTAGAGGGCGCAGATTTCGTCGTAAACTCCATCCAGGTAGGGGGTTACGAGCCGTCAACCGTCATTGATTTTGAGATACCAAAAAAGTATGGTCTTCGGCAGACGATAGCGGACACGCTTGGTATAGGTGGCATATTCAGGGCTTTGCGGACGATACCGGTAGTTAAGGATTTTGGGCGGGATATGAGTGAGGTATCATCCCCGAACGTATTATTTCTGAACTACGTGAATCCGATGGCGATGATAACGGGAGCATTTCAGCGTAGTTTTGATATACAGGCGATAGGTCTATGTCACAGTGTTCAGGGATGCGCGCGCCATTTGACCGGCATGCACGGCATGTCTGCGGAGGGGATTCGCTGGAAAATCGCCGGCATCAACCATATGGCATGGCTGCTGGAGATCGAGCGTGACGGAAAGGATTTATACCCTGCTATCAAGCAAAGTTACAGGGAAGCGCGGGAATTGATACTGGAGAAAGGCGGGGCGCGGGCCGTAATCGACACGGCGAAGGCCGAGCCGGAGGGGGAACTCGCCAGGAGTAAGCTCCCCGGCATAGCCCATGACATGCTGAGGAACGAGATAATGCTGCGGTTTGGGTATTATGTGACCGAATCAAGCGAGCATAATGCGGAATATGC
>PUNP01000778.1 GCA_003551785.1 Candidatus Brocadiaceae bacterium
ACGGGCGAGTGGCGGAATGGCAGACGCTCTGGACTTAAAATCCAGTGGTCTACAAAAGACCGTGGGGGTTCGAGTCCCCCTTCGCCCACCATTTATTTAAATGAAATGTAAGACCTCAGTGGGTTCACTGAACATTTACTGGAATAATGAGCAAATGCCGCTATTTCAAGAGTAACCGCGCCCCTGCCGGGGCGCATTTATCTTTTTATCATCTATTACCCCTGGTTAAAACCAGGGGCTACCTAACCTCGCCCCGTTGGGGCGAAAACAGGTACCTTGCCCCGAACGGGGCAAAGTACGGTAGGCGCTTAGATTCCGTATATCAAAAATCAAAGGCTGGTAGCGTGACTGTCTTGACCGCAGTACCAAGCAGGCAGTCATTTCTTCCACGGGGGCAAGCCCCATGGGGGATCATTTTGTGGGGCCATTTTTTTCTGGTGGTCAGTCGTTTGACCCACGGGGACAAGCCCCGTGGAGGTTTGATCCCTTCGTTAACCCGATCATTTCACGCGTTTTCAGTGGTGCATATGTGGCAAATGTCAAACGCAGCTGTATTCGTATACTGCAAGTGCAGACTTTTGCCGCATATGCGCCGATGAAGACGCGCCCGAAAGGGTAAACCGCCGTTTGAGGGCCCGCTTGTACACACTGCAAATTTTGAAAACCCCAGATATGATACTTAACATATTGTATTTCAATTCGTTATATTAAATAGTGCCGTTGGTTTATGAAATGTTCGGGTTAAGATTCAGTTCCCCCCACGGGCCTTGTGCCCGTGGTTTGCATGACTGACTATCAGGTAAACACAACGCCAACAACAGGGAGACTCCACGGGGCTTGTCCCCGTGGTTATCATGATTAGCCTAAAAACACAATGAAGATACTAAAACTAAAACTTTATTCGGACTTACGCAACTAAGCACTCGGGTTTAAACCCGAGGTGATGATTCACACGTATTTTTGCGCTCTGAAAGAGCGCTGTGTATCGTTGCGTATTGGCTATTGTGCGCTTCTCGGCCAAACCACTAGGGTTCTTTCCACTAACGGTATTGTAACGCAATTACTTATTCTTAAGCTTATCTGCTTTGCTCTCAACCTTTGCTTTGAGTTCCTGCTTATATTGAATAATATTTTTTCGGATCGAAGTATCAGAAGCTGACAGGATTTGAGCTGCAAGAATCCCTGCATTTTTAGCTCCATTAAGAGCAACGGTAGCCACAGGAACCCCCCCCGGCATCTGCAGAATAGAAAGGACGGAATCCCAGCCGTCTATAGAATTACTGGACTTTACAGGCACGCCGATTATCGGCAGAGGCGACATAGCGGCCAGCATTCCCGGAAGGTGTGCAGCGCCACCCGCGCCCGCAATTATCACATCAATACCATGTTTATGGGCATTTGATGCAAAAGAATACAGCTTGTCGGGAGTGCGATGTGCAGAAACAACATCAACTTGATATCCGACCCCCAATTTATCGAGCACATTGGCTGCCTGTTCCATTACAGGCCAATCGGAATCGGACCCCATTACTATGCTTACGCGTTTTTTTTCCATGATTTAACCTTTATCAAATTTTGAACTTTACCCGCCTTTTCTAATGCACCTTCCAAAGACGAAGACAAAACTGTTGCGTGACCCATTTTACGGAACGGTCTGGTTATTTTTTTGCCGTACAAATGAATCTTTACTCCCTCAATGGCCATGCTCTCCATCAATCCTTCATAAGTTACAGGGCCTTCGTAACCCTCCTCTCCCAAAATATTTACCATTACCGATGGAAGTTTCATTTCTGTACTTCCCAAAGGTAAGTTCAATATCGCCCTCAAATGTTGTTCGTACTGTGATGTGATAATGCTTTCAATGGTATGATGACCGCTGTTGTGTGGGCGGGGAGCAATTTCGTTGACAATAACCTGGCCCTGGGCATCGACAAAAAACTCCAGTGCCAGCAAACCTTCCATGTTCAGCAAACCAATTATTTTACCGGCATAATCTATCGCTGTTTCGGATTGTTCGGCAGTTATCGACGCCGGACAAATCAATTTATCCACAAGATTTGCTTTCGGGTCAAAGTGCATTTCGACTACAGGATAACATTTAACTTGTCCCTTTCCGTTCCGCGCGGCGATCACTGAAATTTCTTTTGCAATATCTACCTTTTTTTCTATTACTGACGGCCCCTGAAGTAATTTTCTTAACTCTGTTGTATCGTTAATAATAGTAACTCCACGACCATCATAACCTCCTTTCCTTAATTTTTGCACAAAAGGAAATGTAATCTCTCCCTTTTCAATACCGGCCAGAACTGCCTCCTTTGATTCATAAATACAGAAGGGAGAAGTAGGAATACCCTGTTTTTCATAAAATTTTTTCTGTAAACCTTTATCCTTTATCAACTCTAATATCTCAGGGGCGGGTACAACTCTGTATCCTTCAGAATGAAGCATCTTCAGGGCTTCTATATTCACATTCTCAATTTCAAATGTCAGCACATCCACCAATTTTCCCAGACGGTAAACATCCTCAAAGTCAAGCTTGTCTCCCTTAATAAAATGAGAGGCTATTTTGCCTGCAGGGCAATTCTTATCATCGTCTAAAACATACGTGATCATATCCCATTTGCTGGCATCCTGGATCAGCATTTTTCCAAGTTGACCGCCTGCAATAATACCCAATTTTAAATTTGATGTCGCTAATTTTCCCATATCATAAACTATTTTATCATTTTTGTAGGCTGGTGCAAATGAATTGTCCGATAAAATATCCGCAGTCAACGTAGATGATCTCTTTTGATTTCATGCAAGCCACGGGCACAAGACCCGTGGGGAAAACGCCCCATAACCCGATTTTCTCACAAGTCTCCAGTGGTGCAGATGCGGGATAATCATGTAAACTATGTGAACGAGGCCTACAGGGTCCGGGGCGGTAAACCTGAAAGAAGGGCTTGTCCCCGTGGAAGTAATGACTGCTTATTTCGAAGGTCATTTGAAAATGCAATAACCCGAACATTTCACGCGTTTTCAGTGGTGCATCTGCGGCAAATGTCAAGCGCAGCTGTATTCGTATACTGCAAGTGCAGACATTTGCCGCAGATGCGCCGCTGAAGACGCGCCC
>PUNP01000939.1 GCA_003551785.1 Candidatus Brocadiaceae bacterium
GGCAGCAAACAGAACCGATAGGAGACGGGGAAGGTGCGGGACGGACCAATGAACAGTATACCGGAGGCTATTCCGGCAGTGAAAAACCATCTGAGGTAGTAGAATCTCCGGAAACATCACAAAAAGTCCATCGCATAAAGATCAAGGGTTCCGTACCGATGGAGAATTGGAGTGACCTTTTCCGCGCTTTTGTTGCTCCCGCGGGCAGGCTGGATCTGAAAAAAGTGAAGCTGGGTGTTGACTTCGAACTGGAAGCTAAAGAGGGGAAGGGCCTGAGTGAAGGCGAACAAACTTACCAGGCCATGAAAGAAGCAGCCAGGCAGCTCGGGTTAGATTTTAAGGGAGAGGAGTAATTTGGAGGAATCGATTTGATAATAAAACCTCCGGTAGTTTTCTTGGATACTTCTCACCTTATTGAAATTTTTAACACGAGAAAGGGCGCATTTGAGGGGAAAGCAGAAAGTTATAAAGAGCTTGATACTCTGCTTAGAAAGGGATATTTAGGAGTAGTTTTTTCTCAGTTTCAGGTTTTGGAGTGGATTGGTGGGGACGCAACTGAGAAATCGGCCCGCGAAATTGTAGCAGTGCTTGATTCTGCAGCATTGAAATATCAGATTGAAGACGATACTTTTGTGTTCTTGAGCGAAGTTCTGGCAGAATGCTCGCGTATCGAACCCAGTCTTGATTTGCCGGAAATACAGATAATTCAAACATGGCCTCCTGATTGCCGCAAAGATGCCTTAATGGTTCTTTGGGAATATCTTGAGTCAAAAGGCGTTTCTCCTGATACTGTGCTTGGTGCGGAACCTGCAAGCAAGATATCGATCAAAACCATGGAAAGGGTTTCTGATTTTGTAGAAGAAGCTCTCAAGTTTAAAACGGATTTTTCCGGATCATATCAAGAGAGAATAAATGGTTTTAACGATATGTACCAGGAGGATAAGAATATTTATAGGAGCCAAAAAACAATTACTAATAAAAACAGGTTAAACTGGCTCAAAAAGTTTCTGAAAGTTGACACATATCTGGGTGCTGCTGGATATAAAAACCGTGTTGATGATATTTTAGAAAAGATTGAGATAAAGAATTGCACGGCAGCGGGACTGTGGCTCAAGGCCTGGGAAAACTTTATCAGTAATTATACGAGGAATTCAAAAAATTCCGATGTTCATGATTGGGCTACGGTTCATGTCGCAACTTATGTTGATTTTATGCTTACAGAAGGTCCGCTGCGTCATCATATTACGGCGGTAGATGCCAATCTGGGAAAAAAAGTATTTTGCAATCATGACGCATTTTGTTCTGCAATCGAAGAAGTTTTGAGGTTGCAATGAAATCCACAATCGACAGATTTGAATCCAACCATGCCATACTTCTGGTCGGCGATAACGAGATTCAACTTGATGTTCCCAAAGACCTTCTTCCAGATGATGCCAGAGAAGGAATTTGGCTTGATATTATAATTTAAATTGACCGGGGTATTGAAGACCTTTCCTGAGGCTTAATGGCGTGAAATCCGTTGTCAGTTGACAAGGGAGAAAAGCAATGGCACTGATAAAATGTCCAGAATGTGGTAATAATGTATCAAATAAAGCCAAATACTGTATCCATTGCGGATATCCCGATTTGGAGGACGGAGAAATAGAATTGTCAGATCATAGTCCAGATGCTTCCCAGGTAACCTCGGAAACGGAACCCATTTCAGCGAAAAATGAAGCAGAACCGCCACAGGCGGGGGAATATGAGGAAAAATTCAAAGGAAGGGGGTATGAAGTTTCTCCACAATTATCAAAGGAAGAACCAAAGCAAGCAAACGGTCCGAGCGTAAAAACGAGCTCATGCGAAAATTGTGGGGAGGAAATAGAAGAAGATGTGGTTACTTGTTCTAAGTGCGGCAATGTGAACCAAAGGGAAAAAATTAGTCATGGTGGTATAGGACGTGGTGCGTTTCTTTTGGGAATTCTGTTACTTTGTTCATTTAACTTTTATGCTTCCCCAAGTTTAACAGTTATTGGTTGGGTGTTATTGTTTGGTTGTGTATTAGCCCGACTTTACAATATTGGCAAAAGCGGATGGTGGTCCCTTGGAATATTCGTTCCATTTTTCAATTTATACATTTTGTATATTTGTTTAGCATTTCCGGAGGGGTATGCGCAGACGGAAAAGCTTGATAAGGCTGGCAAAATAATTAGATGGATAGGTATAATTTTGGCCATAACATTAATAGCACTTTTTTCCATTATTGTTTTATTCGGAAGTTAAACCCCGGCTGTTTAAATGCTTGTAATGGTATATCTTAATCCAATGCCTCCGATTATACGTAAAAAATAAGTTCACTCAGAGAGTAAAAACATGAAATTAAAGGGCAATCAACTTTAATCATAAAGTGATATAAGGCTATTTTGATCAAATGGCAGATAGTTAAAAGACATTCTAATGGGAGACGAAAATGTCCAATGTAGAATGTCCTGGTTGTGGCTCTGAAGTTTCTAAAGGGGTGGATACATGCCCTATATGCGACTGCTGTATGGAAAGCGGTTTACTTCCAAGGTATCAGGCGGCAATAAGACGTTTTTATAAAAACAGGAGGGGGAGGCCGAAATTTTGGGTTGGAGGATGGAGAGATAACAAAACAACAAAAGCAAAAGTGGAACAATTAGCCCATGAAATCGCATATGAAATGTACACCATCTACGAGTCTTGGGATAAGATTTGCAATTCTGAGTCGCAAGAAGAAGGAGATGAAGATGTTCAACTCTCGCAGAAACTTGTTAATTCCATGGAAAACGTTACGGGAACATTTTTGTCTGCCGAAACCCAGTTATTATGGGAATTTATTCGGGAACGAATTCTTCAGGGATCCACATATCAAAAACGTTTAAAGTCTGCTTTAGGTAGGGAGCCAAGCTCTAAGGAATTAAGTCGATTTTCTGATACTGTTACCCAAATCGTTGTTTTTATGCACAATGCCAAAGATTGCCGCCAAAAAAGGTTTGAGAGCGAACTTGAGAAACCGACAGATAAGAAGGATACTGTCGATCTTTTGAGCCAGGTAAACTGGGAACTGTCAAAAAGAGATATGCCATCAATGTTCCCCCCTCCTGATTGGACAC
>PUNP01000141.1 GCA_003551785.1 Candidatus Brocadiaceae bacterium
AATCATATAGTCACTTAGCATATAGGGTTTATAGGTATGTAGTGATATTAGCCCGGATTTCTCACAAAGCAAAGACATCTATTAGGATAAAAGGCTTTAGTACATGAAGTTAATGGTATAATTCATGTTGAACCGTTGTACCACATTGGAAAGTGATAGTAACAAACAGCGCTTTGCCCTGCGGGCAAGCCTCCAGCGGCGCATCTGCTTTAGAAAGATGCACTTGCAGTATACGAATACAGCGGCGTTTTCCTTCTGCGCATCTGCACCACTGGAGGCTTGTGAGAAAAGCGGGTTAGCCAAACTTCAATGAATAAATCTTGAGAATAAAATCATGCAAATAGCCATCGCTTCAGACCATGCCGGATACCGGCTCAAATGCTTTTTATCAGCATACCTGTCCGAACGTGGATACACGATGGTCGATTTCGGAACAGATTCCGCAGAGCCGGTGGATTATCCTGACTTTATCCGCCCCGCAGCCGAAAGCATTGCCTTTGATGAGTGCCTCCGGGGCATCGCTTTGGGAGGCTCTGGAAACGGAGAGGCTATGGTTGCCAACCGGATAAAAGGAGTACGCTGCGCCGTATGCTGGAACGAAGAGAGCGCTCGCCTGGCAAGCGCACATAACCATGCCAATATGATTTCCATCGGAGCCCGGCTCGTCGAACAGGAAAAAGCTGCTGCGATCATTGATGTATGGCTCGATACGGAATTCGATGCCGGGCGTCACGCCCGCAGAATTTCTAAAATAGACAATTTCCATCATGTTCTTATCAGGAGCGATGAGCATGCCGGACAAAAAAAGTTATAGAGGATGGATCGTACTTGCAGTGATCGTTGTCAGTGCAGTTATTCCGTTGTTTTTTCTTGATTATGAGGAGACAGCTTTGAAATACTATTGGATGCTTTTAGCAGCAGCGTTTGGCGTAATCGTCGCCTTTCGTATAGCCTATGCCCTGGGGTGCCGGCCCGATCAGGCATCGGAATGGAATCGCCCGGCACGGGTATAACTTTTATGGCTCTCCTTCATCTTTGCGGAAGTTGAGGTTGCTCACGTGAACCTTAAACCTCTTTTGGCGATTTACATTGGGAAACAACATGGCTTGCGTGTTAGACTGTGCCATATCGTAAATCCGGATTTTTTTTGAACAATATACCACAAGACCCTACATATGCGATAGGCATACGCTGGCTATGATTGTTTGGTTTTTTAAGTTTTTTATAATGAGGAAAAGGAAATGAGAAAAATGGCTATTCTGAAAGTTTTAATAATGGTATTCGGTGCGTTAGGAGCGGTACATTTGATGGGATGTTCAGCGGATCAGAACAATGAAGAGCCTGCCACTCCCGGCGTCCGACTCCTGGATTTTATTGGGCCTGAATTGGTGGATGCCGAAGGGAACACCACATCCAGTGCTGTACTCGAGGAGAAGGATTATTTGCTCCTGTATTTCTCGGCGGGATGGTGTCCGCCCTGCAGACAGTTTACGCCCGCACTGGTTGATTTTCACAACGAATATGCACACCAGGGCAATATCGAAGTCCTTTTCATCAGCTTCGACCACTCCGAGTCCGAAATGTATGACTACATGAAAAGCTATAGCATGAACTGGCAGGCGGTGCCCTACGACCGAGTTGATGAAAGCCAACTTGCCGAGACATACAGCGTCAAAGGTATCCCTGCGCTGGTGCGCGTCATGCCTGAAGGATACGTCATCTCACATTCGTATGGTGAAGGCGGCCCTTTCCAAATGCTGGCCAGGCTCACCTCCTCGTTCAAAGATCGTCCTTAATCCGCTTAAGAGGAAGACAGCACTATAAAATATCATATCTTCAAAAAACTCAAAGGACTGTTCATTTTACTATTCGTTGCGCCCGCCCTGTTCACAGCACGACAATAGGTGCCCTTAGGACAAATCCTCCAGGGATTTCTGCAATGGACGGAACAGGCAGGCACTGTCGGCGCTCTGGCGCTGGGCGCCGGATATATTGCCCCCGCGCTGCTCCTATTCCCCGGCGCAATTCTGACAATGGGAGCCGGGTTCCTTTATGGATTGCTTTGGGGAACCGTCATCGTCTCGATTTCCAGCACCATTACCGCCTGCCTCGCTTTTTTGATAGCGCGCAGTTTTGGACGCCGCCGGGTAGCGGATAAGATCGCCGGGAATGAAAAATTCAGCGCTGTAGATAAAGCTGTCGCCGAACAGGGATTTAAAGTTGTATTCCTCATCCGTCTAAGCCCGCTCTTCCCCTACGGGCTCCAGAATTATGCGTTCGGCCTCACCGATATACGCCTTCCCAGCTATGCCCTGGCATCCTGGACAGGTATGATACCCGGCACGATTCTTTATGTTTACTTCGGATGGGCGGCTAAAGGAATTGCTGAAATTATTGCCGGTGAAACCGCCATGTCCACGCCGCAAAAAATATTTTTCTTCTCCGGACTCGCCGTCACTGTGGCTGTAGTCGTCATGATTACGCGCATAGCTAAAAAAGCCATCAGAAATGCCGTATCAGAAGGTGCCAACATTACTCATGGAGAACTGACTAATAATGAAGACTGCTGAAATACTCAAAAAATCGTCTGAAGGAGATGATCAGGAAAAAACAGAAGAAGGACGCGGCAAAGATGTGGCTTTCTGCAAAGAACTTTACAATGAAACCGAGACGGATGTGCTTGAAGGCGGTTCCCTGCACTTCATGAAGGCCCCGGTTCCAAAAGCTCCTTCGGGGGAGCTGATACCGACAGCGAACATGGTCGAAACCCTTTAATGACTTTTTATAGGTAACCTTGATATGAGAATAAATCCAGCAAAAAAGATTCCGTGGTACTTGCGCCCTTTCTTCTGGTTTCAACAACGCAAATACGGCCAGCCCCTGGAGGCCGCGAAAGTATGGGCCAGGCGGCCCCGGCTGTTCCTGTCCGTAGCCAATCTTTATGGCGCCATCGACCGGCGGCGCTCTCCCATTTCACCCACCCTGCGCTCAATGGTCACCGTGCGCGTCTCACAAATTAATCACTGCCGGTTTTGTGTTGACCTCAACAGCGCAACCCTGGCAAAACGCGCCGGTTCAATGGACAAAGTGAATGAGCTTGAAAATTGGC
>PUNP01000178.1 GCA_003551785.1 Candidatus Brocadiaceae bacterium
CGGCTGGGCGTGGACCACACCGACGACGCTTAGGCCCCAGGGCCGGAACAGGAGCCACCATGACCATGATCGCCACCTGCGGACACGAGGACATTCTGGGGTACCTCACGGGCCTGCCCTGCGGGGACTGCGCCCGGGAGGGTCACCGGCGAGCGACGAAGGAGGCCTGACCATGCACCGCTACGACCTAGAGTACATCCTGGAGACCATGCACCGGGACCAGGAGGAGGCCGATGCCTTCGACCCCCGGGAGCGCGTGGACCGCTTCGCCCACGGCGACCGCCTCGCCCAGGAGACCGCCGAGCAACTAGAGTGGGAGGGCCGGGTCCTGTCAGCCCTGGACCACGACCTCTAGCCTGGGTCTCGGGACCTGTACCATCGGACAGGTGACAGGTCCCGGGGCCGAGGGTAGAGTACAGGACAGCAGATCGAGGAAGGGATCAGGGATGGTAACCGCGACGCTCACCACCGAGCAGGGCACCGAGATCGTAGTGGACCTCAAGGACGACAGCCTTGAGACCCTCCTTACCGTGGTCGAGGTCATGCCCAACATCGCCAACATCCAGGTCCACTAGCCCAGGACCCAGGCCCGAGGAACAGGAGCAGGCAATGAACAACCGTAGAATCGTCGGGAACCGCCACCCCCAGGACGTGCCGGACTTCACGGCCTGGGCCGCATCCCACGACGACGTGGTCGAGGTCCCGGTGTTCGACGCCCGGGGCCGCAGGCAGGGGACCATCGAGGTCCAGCGCCGACCCGGCGGGGGTGCCGAGGTCTGGTACATCGCCGGGGACGAGGACGCCACGATCCTTAGCCGAGGCCTGGGCCACATCCAGCCCGAGAACTAGGCCCAGGCCCGGGGACCTGTACCATCGGACAGGTGACAGGTCCCCGGGCCTGGGGTACAGTGTGGACCACGAGCCAAGGGCAGGACCGAGGAGGACCCAGTGAACGCTTACCACAACGTCCAGTACGTGCTTGAGCCCGAGGACGCGATGAAGGTCGAGGCGCGCAGCACCTACGACCCGTACGAGGCGGTCGAGCGGTGCTTCATCACCGTCTCCGCTGGCGGTCCCCGGTCGACCGTGGTGTTCAGCGGGGACCGGGCAGCGCTTGAGCGCCTGGTCGCGGAGATGTCCTACCGCCTGGACGACTCGTAGACTTGACCAGGGGGCAGGAGCAGAGTATCCTGCCCCCGAGCCAGGACACGAGCCAAGGAACAGGAGCCGGGATGCGTAGCATGATCGCAGGGTTGGCGCTAGCAGGAGTCCTCGCCGGGTGCGCTCCCCAGGACGTGGTCCTGGTCTGCAAGCCCGACACCTCCGGGGACTGCGTCGAGACCACCATCCACGACCACGAGGTAGCGTTTGGGTACGGCTACCATGACGCGGAGTACGGCCTGAGCCCGGACCCGACCCGGGGCCACGAGGACACGATCGACACCGCCTGGGAGTGGTCCTACGCCCAGGGGTACGCCAGCCAGTCCGGGGGCGAGGAATACAACCCAGAGTCCCGAGCCACAATCAAGTAAGGGGAAAGGAAAGCACCATGCAGATCGAGGCCTACGGCATTCCGAACGACGACGACTACACCGTCCTCATCCTGAACTCGGTCCAGCGCGACGTGATCGCGGACGCGATGGAGGCACTCATCCACGGAAACCCCACGGACTTCACCGCCATCGCTATCTGGGAGGCGCTCCGGTGACCGAGGGAATGCGGCACATCGACCTGACCCTGGAGCCAGCGACAAACCTGACCTACGGCCAGGGGCGAACCTGGAAGAGCGTGGCCCGGGCAGCCCTGGACCTCGCCCAGCACCTTGAGGAAAGCCTGGGCTACGAGCCCGACGAGGCCTGGGACCAGGCCGCAGCGGCCCGGGCGCTGCCCCCGGTCCTTGGCTGGCCGGGGTGGGAGCAGCCCCAGCCCGCGCAGGCCAGGAAGACGATGGCTATGATGACCTGGGAAGCGCCCCAGGACGAGGAGGACGACCGATGAATGACGACGCTCAGTTGGCCGCGTCCGGCGTGGCGAGGTCCGCTATCAACGCTCTGGGTGACGCCGCGAACCTCGACGACAGGGAAGGACGGGCGGCGCTACTCGACGCCCTCGACGCCGTGCCGCACAAACGAGTTGACGTTTGGCAGCAACAGTCCGACTTTTGGCGTCGGTCGGCTGAAGCCTGGCGCATCCGCGCTGAGGATGCCGAAGACGAGGCTGCCCGGCTGCGTGCGGAGTCGAGCAGCATTATCGAAGAGTTCACACAAGCACTCAAGACGACGCGGGATGAGCGTGACGCCGCCCGCGCCGAAGCCGACCGGCTGCGCGAGGCGCTGCGAGCCGTGGCGGACGAGTATGAACCGTCGGACGAGTCGACGGATTGGGCCGACCACGACGAGGCGTGGGAGTACGCCGCCGCGAACGTCACGGCTGCCGTCAACCGGATCGCGCTGGCCGCCTGGGCCGCTCTCGACGCCGAGGAAGAGGACACCCGATGAGCGACCCCGATGCCTGCCCGTGCTGCGGGGAACCGGCAGCGCCGACGCTTCCCGACGGGGAGTGGGCGTGTGGTTGTGAGTGGGAGGGCTGCGACGAGAACTGCCCCGTCGTCGGTTATCTCTACAGTGCCGCCCTCGACGCCGAGGACGGTGGCGGGCTGGCGGAGATCGCCCGCATCAGTGCAGACGCTGACCTGTACCAGCGCACCGACGGCGTCGTCATCCGCCGCCACTAGAAAGGAACGACAGTGTCTTTGTGGGATATTCTTGCCGTTGTACTGATTGTTATTCTTGCTCCAGCGGCTGCGCTATCTCTGGCTGTTACCTTTGTGGCCTTTGAAGCAATGCTGGAGGACCGCAAGCGGGAAAAGGACATGAAGAAGCGACGCGAGGCCTGGCGGAAGGATCGTAAGTGAAGGGGCCAACCGAGGAAGAACTGATTGTCTGGCATGAACTGGCCACCCTTACCCTGGCCACTGCCCCTTCGGTGAGTGTGGTCAGAAACCTAGCGAAGACGATTGAGTTTTGGGCACGGTACATGCTGGAGAACGGATACTACGAGGAGTAGGAATGAAACTCAACAAGCCCGAGGCCATGGCCAATCTCCTCCA
>PUNP01000761.1 GCA_003551785.1 Candidatus Brocadiaceae bacterium
CAGCATCTGAAACCAGGTTGCCAATGGTTTCAAACCAAAGGTAAGAGCCGTCGGCACATCGGTTCCTGTATGTGGCCCGGGCTCCGGATTTTTTGTTTTTTATGAAATCGGCAAACCCGGCCTGCACTTCCGGCAAGTCATCAGGGTGCACAAAGTCCATTACGTTCTTCCCGATGAGGTATCCGTCTTCGTAGCCCAGTATCTGATGGGATTTTCCAGCAAAGGTAAAATTGCCTTGCAAGTCGGTGATCGCCACAAGGTCCAGCAAATTATCCAGGACGGATTTTAGCTCGCTTTCATCAGCACGCAATAACTCATGAATGTCTTTTTTTTGATGCATGACTAATATATTGGGGGTTTCGAGGCATTGGAAATAATAGGTTTATTTCAGAATTATATTGATTAGACATATAAAATGATTTTATATATATAGTTTAAATATTGCAAACAAAATCATTGCAATTTAACAAAAATTTGCGAATAAGGTGGCAAATTAACACTTTGCAGACGTGACCTGAAATCAGACGCCAGACTACGGGGCTGAATCGCGGCAGGATTCTGCCATAGTACAGTCCTTTGCAAGCAACAGGTGAAGGTTTTTTGGGGGAGGAGTTTTGGGTCCACAAATGGACACATATGGGTTGCACAAATGGGCACAAATGATTTTTCGTAAAATCGTGTGGGAGTTTATCTGCTCATCTTTTCATTGGCGATTTTTTTCTGACTGCTGCAACCCAATGAAGAGCAGTTTGGCTTCTCACAGCCACTACGCAAATTAAGACCAGATATAAATTGGGGTGTTACCGGCAGAAAACACACGCATTAAACGTATGTATATGTAAAGAATGTCCTATATTTGAGTTGCCAATAGGTCTCCCGCAGGACGAACCCGCAAGACGAACCCGGAATCATCCATATAATGATATAACAGTCACTTGTTTAACTAAACCCACTGATCATGAAGCAACTTTTACTCACCTTGCTGGCCTTGTTGTTTGTATCAGCAACCGCAATCGGACAAACCACTTATTATGTTTCAACCGATGGAGATAACACCAACGATGGATCATCCCTGGAAGAAGCATTTCGCACCATTCAATATGCAGTCGACAAGGTTGCTGAAAACGACATTATCGAGGTCGCCGCCGGAACATATACAGAAACCATAAGTATTGCGAAAAGCATCACAATCACAGGGGAAGTTAATGGGGATGAACGACCTGTTATCCAACCAGAAGACCCGCCCGCAAAATATAACAACGAAGGTAAGGGTGGATTCCCTGCTATAATTCGCGTTTCTACAGTACCACCTAAAACAGAAAAATCAGCAGAAGTATCCATTTCCGGAATTGATATCGACGGAAAACATAACGAATATTTTCAATATGGCATAGATGTAGAGTCTGCTCATATTGACCTTAATTATGTGAATGTGCGCAATATTCATTCACAATCGCAAGCATACGGAATCCGGATAAACAATGGCACGGCAGAAATAACCGGTTGCACAATAACCGATATAGAAGGCCAGGATTCTAAACTTGATAAGGGTTCTGGTTTTGCGTATGGCATTTATGTCAACACCCCTGAGCAAAATGGCAAGTTCAAAGACCAGGCTGACTTTCCAATAACAATAGCTGAAAACACAATCCACCGCATTTCAGGTGAATCCAGGGCAACCGGGGTTTATGTAAAAAGCAGCTTTGACACCAATGTTTCTGAAAACTCCATTGAAAGCGTGGAAGCCCTGATTTTTTCTATTGGGGTGCAAGCTTCAAAAGCAATCGACCCTGTCAAAACCACTGATTATGCGGCAATTCACATAAACGAGAACGATGTTGAAGACATTAAATCAACATCTGCTGATTCTTTTGAGAAGGGTCGCATCCGTTTTTCAGGCTCTTTTGGCATCTTGGTAGCCAATCACCAAAACGTCGAAATTTCTGGCAACACAGTCAATGACATCACATCCGAAGGATTTCCTTCATCAGGCATACGGGTTATCGGCAGTCGTCCGCCCATACGTAGTGATCAGGAAAATGATAAGCTTATTAAAATTGTCGATAATGAGGTAAGCAATGTCTTTGGCAAAGAACCCGAAGGAGTATTGAAGGACAACAGATATCTGCCTGTTGGATCCATGGCTATTGGTGTCTTTGAAGCAGGAAACACATTGATCAAAAAAAACGAATTGGATAATGACATGCCTATTCCTGATGCAGACTACGATCCTTTTTTGGGAATCGTTGTGAATAATCCGGATGGAGAGACTACAACCTCTGAAAACACCATCTCATTTATGGTGGTTGGCATATATGGACTTTTCACCCCAAATATCACCGCAGAAGAAAATTCCGTTACAAATTGCATCATCGGTATCACTGCAGCCGATGACATGCTGCCTGATTTCTTACCACTTAAAAAGAATGAAGCACTCGAGATTCCAGATATGATCTCCCTAATGGAAAAACAAGCAAGGGAGGCAAACAGAGGGGGATATGACTTTTCCGTCGAGCGTTGGGAGTTCAATGGAAATACGGTTACAGATAGCGAATTCTTCGGTTTTCTGGTTTTCTATTTGCAAGACTTCGGTTATAGAGGCCCCGGTATATCAAAGCTCAAGGCCACGGGAAACAATGTTCAAGGCAATTGGGCAGGATTCGGGATATTTGATTATGATGGCAGTTTACAACCTAAAATCAGAGAGAACACAATTAAGGATAATGATTTGGGCATCTCGTATAATACTGCCCGTGGCAAAGGGGATAGAAATGACAACAATTCCCCCATGGCTGATGGCAGGTTCAATTATTGGGGAGATGTGAGCTCACCAAATGAAAGCCCATCCGGTGATGATGACCATTTATTCAATGTAAAGTACTCCCCCTGGCTGGGTGCTAAGCCGGACGAAGAACCAATGACCTATTTTGTTGACGACACCGGCAGCATCCAGGATGCCATTGACCTGGCTAAGCCCGGAGAAACGGTTAGGATCCGGGGTGGGGTGTATACAGGAACCCTGAACACCACCGACCGCGATGGCATCACACTTTATCCCGGCGACAGCCCTGCTTGCGTGACCATCGAGGGTGACTTTACGGTCAGCGAC
>PUNP01000784.1 GCA_003551785.1 Candidatus Brocadiaceae bacterium
CGCCCGTCGGCGGGCCCCGCTCAATCACCCGGGCAAGATCAGATGATTTTATCCATTGGGATGATGAATCGGCAAGCTTCCGGCCGCCCAACCTTCCCGGCGAAGAATTGTACACCAGCCAAACTCATCCGTATTTCCGTGCGCCGCATATTTATATAGCTCTTCCAACAAGATTCACACGCGGTTTTGTCAGTGGTGGACAGCCTGTGAAAGACGAGGAAGGGAAACTGCTTAATAAAGGATCAACGGATATCATGCTGATGAGCAGCCGGGCGGGAGAGAATTTTTACCGGCGTCCGTTCAGAGAGGCCTTTATCCGGCCGGGCCTCGATCCCCAGCGTTGGGAGAACCGCGCCAACTACGTTGCGCTGAATGTCGTTCCCACTGGTTCCGGCGAGATGTCAATCTATAACCGCAGCGGACATCGCTATGTGTTGCGCACCGACGGGTTCGCTTCCGTCAACGCGCCGTTTGACGGCGGCGAAATGGTCACCAAACCGTTGACTTTTGAGGGCGCCGAACTGGTTCTGAACCTGAGCACCGCTATCCGTGGCGGGCTGCGCGCAGAGCTTCAGGACATCAATGGCATGCCGCTGCCCGGATTCGCTCTTGATGATTGCGAACCGATTATTGGCGACAGCATAGAGCACGTGGTGTCATGGAAAAAGGGGAGCGATTTGAGCGAACACGCCGGCCGGCCCGTGCGCATCCGATTTGAAATGCAAGACAGCGATCTGTTTTCGTTGAGGTTCAGGTAAAAAATTGACTCAGGGGGATAAACTTTCATTTGGCATATGACCATGTCGAAAAAGGAGAAATATCCATTGATGAATAAGCAATATGTAAATATCGGATCGCGCCGCGAGTTGTTTGTTGATGAGAAGTTGATTGATAGATTTGACGGCGACACCCGTCTAAAAATGCACCGGCCGCGCCGGGAGGAGGTGGTGATGGAACACAAGGAGGTCTGGGAAGGAAATACTTCCGCCTATGCCACGATTCTGCGTGAAGCCGACAATGAGTACCGCATGTATTATCGCGGCTGGCACATGAAACCCGGACCACGTGCCAGCAAGCCCGCGCACGAAGCGGTCGTCTGTCTGGCAGTGAGCGAGGACGGCATCCACTGGCGAAAACCGAACCTCGGTCTGATCGAATACGCCGGGTCGAAAGACAATAATATCGTCTGGGCTGGTGAAGGTGCGGATGCGTTCGTTCCGATGCTTGACAATAATCCCGATGCCGCCGCCAATGCGAAATATAAAGCCGTTGCTAATGCTAAGGACAAGCGCGGCAGGCGTTTTGATGGCTTTTCAATCGGAGGATGGCCTGAGTTGGGAGAAGATGCATGAGGAACCTATACTTACCCACAAGAGCGTTAGTCCGAGAGCCTTCGACTCACAGAACCTTGCTTTCTATGATGCTGAGCGGGGAGAATACCGAATATATTTCCGCGACTGGATCGACGGCAAGATTCGTGAAATTAAGACCGCTACATCCGCGAATTTTCTCGATTGGAGCGAGCCTGAATTTATTGATTACGAGCCGGCGGTAGAACGCTGTGAACTCTACACCAATGCTGTCCAGCCATACCACCGGGCACCTCATTTGTTCGTGGGATTCCCGGCACGGTACATGCACGAGCGAGAAGAAATGCTGGAACCGCTGTTCATGACCAGCCGGGATGGGAGAACTTTTCGACGCTGGGAGGAAGCGTTGATCCGCCCGGGGCGCAACGCCGACAAGTGGCACAACCGCAGCAATTACGTTTGGGTTGGGATGACGGAGACCGCCGACCCATTACCCGGCAATGATACAGAGTTGTCGATCTATACCAATGAAAGCTATTTCAAAGGCGACTCCAGCCGCATCCGTCGATACACCTATCGGCTCGATGGTTTTGTATCTCTGCATGCCTGTGCTCAGGGTGGCGAAGTGGTGACCAAACCATTCATTTTTGAGGGTGAACGGCTGCATCTGAACTATTCCACTGCGGTCGCTGGCCACATCCGCCTGGAGATTCAGGATGCTGATGGGACCCCCATAGAAGGCTTTAAGCTCAAGGATATGGAGCCTGTCTACGGAGATGGGCTGGACCAGGAGTTTACCTGGAAAGGCCGGCCTGATCTGTCCGGCTTATCAGATCGTCCAGTTCGCCTGCGCTTCGAACTGAAAGATGCCGATGTGTTTGCCATGCAGTTTGTTTAGCATATTATAGCTTATGTATTAACCACATTAAATCAAGGCTCTTAATCTTTTATTTACCACTTTTGGAAAAATTAGGAGAAAAACGAATGCATAAAGTTAAACTTTTTTGGAGGGTAAAGTATATGATCTTGTTTCTGGCAATAGCATCATGTCTTGGAGCTTCGGTTACGTTTTCAGAAGACGGCAACGAAAAAGAGGAAGACAGGGCCTGGATTGCTTATTGCGGTCGTGATGAATCCGACTCCGACATACCCCGAACCGTGGTCGCAGGCGGCCTGGAATGGCAGACGTATAACCTGAACGTGAGCTATTTCCAAAACGGAGACCCTATACCCCGGGCCCGGACGGAAGAGGAATGGGCAGATGCCCTGGGGGAGGAAAATCCGGCATGTTGTTACTATGATAACGACTCCTCCTTCGGACAGCGGTACGGAAAACTGTATAACCGTCATGCAGTGGAAGATTCGCGGTTCGGGCTCGTAAGGATGGCGATTACCTACGCGTGAAGAGTGGGAAGCCTTGATCCGTGAGCTGGACGGCGACAAGGTAGGGGATGACAACACCGGATTTCATGCCGTTGCCGCCGGGTTGCGTGACGGCAATGGTGAGTTTCACGGCATGGGGGATCATACCGTTTTTGCCGCCATGGACGAAGACAAGGACGGCCTCGGCATGCTCCATATCACAGATGATGGAACCCTGGAAGAGGAGCCGGATGTCGGGTATAATGCGGGCCTTCCGGTCAGACTGGTAAGAGAAGTGCCCTCTTATCATTCAAATTTCGACATAATCCCGTCCGGCGTACCAAACCCGGGCATGTTGCTCTTTGATCACGAATCCAAGGGGCGTTCCGGCCATATGCCCACCGCAACACTGACCGAATGCGCCAACGGCGA
>PUNP01000391.1 GCA_003551785.1 Candidatus Brocadiaceae bacterium
ACGACCATCGATATGATGCCGAGCCAGACCAGCACCGCGGCAATCTGATCGTTAAGCCCAAACACGTTGAACAGTATCCTTACGAGTGCATAGACTCCGATTGTCTTGATAACTACCCCGGAAAGCATAGCGGAGATGGGTGCGGGGGCCGAGGGGTGCGCGTCGGGAAGCCAGGAATGGAACGGCACGAGCGCCGCTTTCAGCCCGAAACCTGCAATAAAAAGGACAGTGACAAAAGGCAGTAGAGTGTGACCGGGGTTGGATTCGGCGAGTTTATTCCCCATATCCGCCAAATTAAGGGTGGAAGTATAGCTGTAAAGCATGCCGATCCCCAGCAGTATAACCGCCGATGCGGCGGTGCCCAGCACGGCATACCGGAATGCCGCCTCCAGTTCGTGCTTCTCCGTTCCGAAAGCGACCAGAGCATAGCTGGCGATGGCCGTTATTTCAACGAAAACGAAAAGGTTAAACAGGTCGCCGCTGAGAACCACGCCGTTAAGCCCCGCCAAAAGCAGCGCAAAGAGGGTGTAGAAATAGATGGGTGAACTGAACCGGCGCATATAGCCGACGGAGTATATAAGCGAAAGAAAGCCGACGATATTGACGACTAACAGCATCAGCACCGTCAGGCCGTCGACAACCATAACGATGCCGAAGGGTGCCTCCCATCCGCCCACTTCATAGACAAGGGGGGCGCTGCCGATCCAGAAGACACTCCATACGGAAAGGGCCAGCAGCAGCAGCGATCCCAGTCCGGAGATAATCGGCCCGGCGGCTTCCACCTTACGCGCCAGAAGCGGGATCAGGAAGGCGCAGGCCAAAGGTATTATGACAAAACTTGGTATTAGTGAGTTCATCCCCTAAGCTCCCTTATTTGGCTTATATCAAAAGTTCCGTATTTCTCATATATTCTCACCGATATAGCTACGAGCAGCGCAACTACACCCAGCCCGATGACAATGGAGGTCAGGATCATTGCCTGGGGCAGCGGGTCAACGTACATCGCTTCTTCCATCCCCTTCTCCAGAATAGGAGCCTCGCCGTCGGTGCGGAACCCGATCAGTATAAAGAAAAGATTGACCGCGTTTTCGACGATGACGAGTCCTATGATCTTTTTCACGAGGTTCTTCTTAACAACCAGCGCATAAACCCCGATGCAAAAAAGTATCAATGTCATGAAATAAAGGCTCATTGAGATCCCCCGTCGTTTTCTCCATTAACATTATGAGTAAGATAGGCCAGCACAATAAAAACGGCAAATAGTCCGGCACCGACCTTGGCAAAAATGGCCAGATTAGAGAACACCATCGTACCACCGCTGAACAGGCGATATTCATATCCTGTCGGCAGGAAGTTGGTAAAAAACGCGCCGGTCAAAATACCGGCTATGCCGATGATAAGAAATGCCAGCGCACCGACCGATTCCATGATCGCTGCACCGGTACGGCTGAGCACATGCTTGATGCCTTCGCTGCCGAATGCCAGCGTTATGTGTATCATAGAAAGCGCAAAAATAACACCGCCTGCAAACCCGCCGCCCGGGCTTAGGTGCCCGTGAAACGCTATGTAAAAGCCGTAAAGCAGAATCAGACTCACCGTCATCCGGGTGATGCGCTTGACAAGTATGCTCATGCCTTGTTCTTCTTTCATGGCTTCCTCCCTATCTTCCTGAGCACCGCTATAGTGCCTACTATCGAAGTAAATAAAACCGTCACCTCACCCAGCGTATCGTAAGCCCGGAAATCCAAGAGCACAGCAGTAACGATATTCGCCGCACCCGTCTTCTCCAGCGCATTTTCCACGTAATAACTGCTCACATCCATATGGGGCGCACCGAACATCGGCAGGTCGGCCATTGCCGAGTATCCGAAATAAAGAAATACGCCGGCAAACAACAGCAGGCAGAAAAGATACCCCCAGTGTTCTTTAAGGGTAGACTCCGAAGGCCTGTCTAACTTTACAGTCGCCCTGATAAGCAGGATGAGTATAAGTATCTCGACAACGAGCTGAACGATGGCGAGGTCCGGCGCGCGCAGCAGCAGAAACTGGAGGACAAGCCCCATCCCGACGGCGCCGAGTGCTATTACACTGGACAGCAGCCCACGCATTTCAACCGCAAGCAAGGCCGCTAATATCATGAACATCAGTATTATATGCAGTTCTATCATTGCCATCACCATACAATAACGAAAAACAACAGAGCTATAGCCAAAAGACACCATACGATGTAAAAGTCAAGATTTCCCGTATGCGCCGCTTTTAATCCCTTACTGACCGCCAGAACAGCATGCCCCACACCTTCCGTGACAAGGTTGATGAGCCGATCCACGAGATAATACAGAAGGTAGGCGGCGGCCTTAAGCAGCGCGTTCATCACGCAGTAAATATCCATAATTTTCCAACTCATCACACGGTAGAAGGCGGCGGCGGGCCGCAGCTCCTGTACAGTCTTATAAAATTCGGTGGCGGGATAATTCATTTCATCCGATTCATCCTGCCCGCCGAAGTATGCACCCGCGACGCGCGTTTTACCGCGGATAAGCCCGCCCAGTACGAGCAGCAAGCCGATCGCGAGTCCCAGCGCCAGCAGCAGGAACGCCGGCATGGCCTGCCATTGACCCGTCAGTTCGGCAGCCTCCGGCAGCCACGGCGCTATCACGTGATCCAGGAAAAGTTGGGGATAAACGCCGAGAACAAGGCACAATGCGGCGAGTATCGACAACGGATAGAGCATCGAACGGACAGCCTCACGCGGTTGAGCGGCATCCGTCTTTCTCTCCTGACCAAGGAATACCGAGTGAATAAACTTGACGAAACTAGCCAGGGTAAGAGCGCTTCCGAACATCGCCGCCAGCAGCGTCACGACAAAGATAACTTTCAAAACGACGCTGCCGGTTTCCATGAGGCCCACTATAGTCCCTTGATACACCATCCACTTGGAGACGAACCCGTTGAACGGGGGAACTCCTGAAATCGACAGCGAGAAAACAAGCCCGCAAATAAAGGTGAAGGGCATATATTTCGCCAGCCCACCCATCTCGGCGATGCTGAATGTGCCCTTTTCCCTGCCCGCCGCGCCGGCGGTCAGGAAAAGACCACTCT
>PUNP01000842.1 GCA_003551785.1 Candidatus Brocadiaceae bacterium
TATCACGCTGTCTTATCGGCGGATGATAACGGTATTCGAACGGTTCAAAGGCGATCCTGTCCTTTTCAATCACGTCAAGCCCTGTCCGCCCCGGCCAGAGCCAGCGTACATCCAGATAATCCTGAAGGAACGTATAAACGGCATTGACAGTGCCGTATTCCTGCTGAACATTCTGGACGGTATGCCGGCGGCCTTGTGCTTCCATGTGATCCTCGTCCCATATGTCCCGTCCGGCAATGACCAGGTGGTCTTCATTGGCGGCGATCAAAATTTCCTCCGGATGTTCAAAATTGAAGTCGATATCAGTAAACAGTTCGTCCAGTATTGACTGATAGCCAACCCATATGGCGTTATCGGGCATAGAATCAGGTTCCCCCATCAGGACTTCAGGTCGATCACCGGTTATTTTTCCTATATATTCTGCCAGTTCTTCGGCGGACTGCAGGGTACGCGGCGGAGCGTTCTCAAAGATAACAATGGGGACTGCCTCCTGCACGTCTTTTTCAAACAAAACCAATTCGGCGAAAACTGCGGGGACACAGCAAAGACCGGCCAATAAAGTTACAACAAAAACATCATTCAGATATTTCATTTTTTGTTTTCCGTTTGATTAAAAAGGTGAAAATAGATTTTTTTGAAAACATTAATTATCAACGGGGTAGTAAGCGCTGCCCATAGCCGGCGGTCCAGTTCCATCGAAACCGCCAAAAATATTCCGCCAGCGCATGGCTGATGGGTATTCCTGTTGCAAGCCGCGGATTTCTTCCCAGTTCTCAAGGACTTTCTCACGCTTGCTGCCGTCCTCGTCCTCACCGTCGTTCACGCTCTTCATGAGGCGTCCGCATTCGGTCAGCAGCCGGGTGAAATCAAGGCCCACCCTTACAAATTCGATGCGGCGACGGTAGATTTCGGGGCCATCGGCTGCCTTTTCCTCGGCCTGATCAAGCAGAGCCACCGCTTGATCAAGACGCTGTTCGTTGTAGAACTCGATCAGATCATGATCGCTGTACCCCGGCCTTTCAGTTCCGTAGCACTCTTCACGGAGTTCTTCCATATACGTCCAGTATTCTTCCATCACTTCGGCGGCGGGGCCGAACGCTCGCTGGTAATAATCGTTGAGTATTTCCTGGGCGTCCTGCTGCGGGTTCCAGGTCAACTGGGCCATGAGGTAGTACATGGGGCCCTGAGTTGACCAAAATTCCCGAACATAGTCGATATAGATCCCCATCCATCCGTTCTCGGCGGCGAATTTAAGGTCATCGATGGTGCGCTGCAAGGGGACGTCGGGGAAGCCGGTCTGCCAGCCGACGGGGTTACCGGTATTGGGGCGCCAGAAATGATTTTTGGTCACCTTACCCCAGTCCGCAAACTGCTCCCTGTGCGTTTTCCCGTCCAAAGACCCCCTGTCCGGAAGGTCCGACCTGAGCAGGAAATTGGCCACGTTACCGATAATCACGTTGTCGTCCGGCACGGCCTCCACCGGCGCGGGTCGCGAATTTCCATAAGCATACATATAGACATAGAGTTGCTGGTCGGGGAATCGTTCCTTCAGCCCACGGGCGACTTTATTGGCGAAAGTCACATCCCGGTCAGACAGGGCAACGTAGGTCTGGCTCAGCCCGGACCAGGAGTAGCGGCGAAGATCGCCGTCGGGGTGGTCCCACGCCCGGCAGTCCTCACAGATGCAGTGTCCTCTTTGCCAACTGTCACCGGGGGAAGCATTAAAAACGATCTGGTTCGGATTTTCTTCGAGTTTCACTTCAACATCATCGAGCCACTGCTCCCCGACATCGGGATTGGAGAAGCACATTTTAACGTTTCCAGGACTGGTGGCAAGGCTCCGGGTTCCGTCGGGCTGGAGTGCAAAGTATTCGGGATGGTCTTCATGGAAACGTTCCCACCAGGTGCCAAAGCCACCACCGCCATGACCGGCAGCAGCGCCGAGCGAGTCGAGTTGGAGCCGTTGGGCACGCATCCAGTAACCACTGAAGGCCCCTCCACTGAACGCTTCACGGCGATCAGGCCCCGCACGATGGAGCTGTGAATAGGGAAGAAGGGCGCCTCTGGCGCGCACTTGCGGATGATAGCGATATTCAAAGGGTTCAAAAGCAATCGTCGTTTGTTCAATGATATCTTCCCCCAGTTCCTCCCCGGGCCAGAGCCACCGCACATCAAGATAATCCTGAAGGAACGTATAAACGGCGTTATGCGTGCCGTATTCAACCTGTTCTCTGTTATCATCGCCCATATGCCCCGGGTTCCATATGTCCCTTCCCACTATGACGAGATGTTTTTCATTGGCTGAGATCAATATTTCCTCCGGATTATCGAACTCAAAATCGAGTTCCGGGAACAATTCGTCAAGTATGGGCTGATAACCGACCCAGATCGCCGTATCCGGAAGCGGCGAAGGTTGCCCCTCGATAACTTCGGGCCGGGCGCCGCTTATTTTTTCAATATATTCGGCCAATTCCTCGGCGGCAAGCATCGTGAGCGGGGGCGCGTCATCGAATATGACGACGGGGGCAAGACTTTCTCCGTCCTGCACGAGTGTGATTTCCCCCAAAACATCGGGTATCATGATCCACATCCACAGACAACTTAACACGATAGCAATACAACATTTCAGACCTCTGTTCATCTCATTTTCTCCTTAAAAAAAAGTGTAAAACTTTAGAAAAAGATTGGCTGAAAAATCCAATAATCGCCCGTAAATAATGTGATGAAAGGTTGCCAGCTCCGTGGTATAATGTATGTAGCATAACTCGCTTTTTAAAATTTACCTTTTGGAGGAGACAGCCTATGCAGTATTATATCGGATTGAATTCGCATTGCAAATTTGTGTATTGGTATAAGAAACAAACTCAGGTCGGCTCGAGACTGAATATGGCGGTTACTCAGTAACGCGCCGAGTATGTAAATGAGTGGCCTGAGACCAAACTACATTGTGCACGAGGGGCACCCGGAAACCGGGGCCTAAAGGTGCGAATAGATATATGGGTAAGACCCGTTTAATGCAAATAAAAGGCCTTGAAATTTTTAGAGACCGCATTTTTCGTTTCCTTTCAGAACCCTCCAGCTTGGGGTGAGAGGGTCTGA
>PUNP01000909.1 GCA_003551785.1 Candidatus Brocadiaceae bacterium
CATGCCCGGGTCAGTCCCCATCCGCTCCATGCACAGCCTTCACTGTCCAGCACTATATTTTCCCCCTGGGCCATTGCAAGGCCGCTGCCGATAGTGCCAAGTTCTTTGCTCAGGCCTGTATTTATATCATAGCTGAAGAGTTTTTCAGGTGTAAAAGTGAAGCCATATATCATTCCCAAATCCTGATCCAGGCAAATGGACTGTATATAATGATGCGGGATCGGAATCCCAATTTTCGCGATATCACCGGTCACCGGGTTATATCTGACTATAGCCCCGCCCGGCGCTTCCATATAGCGGTCTACATCGTGCAGCAGGGCAATAGCCGCATACAAACAGCCGTCCTTTTCCCACCGCACCAGACTGCGGTGGAACTTGGCATCAAAAGGATCGCTTATAGTTTCAGATCCGCCGTCAACAAATCCACCTTTATTTCTGTCATAAGCCCAGAAAATACGACCGTCAAAAGATGTGACGCCACAATAAACCTTCTCCGTTTGAGGCAGGTACAGGCAGCAGTCGAAGCTGATCCATCCCTTTCGCCAGCGTTCATCGCTCAAAAAATTCCCGTAATCCCACTGGTTTTTGACTTCCGAATGCCAGTTGCCGAACTTCTCATCTTTCAGTTTTAAGACCCTGACCTTCATGATTGTTTCCCTCTCACTGCTTATTGGTAATTTTAATTGTTCACTGGTAAGTATTGAGGTAGACGTGGTTCACTGAGAATTTACACCTAATCTCGCCCCTTTGGGGCGAAAACAGGTACCGTGCCCCGAACGGGGCAAAGTACGGGAGTTTCGGCCTGTAGCATTTTCGGTCTTTTCAGCAAAGCGACATCAGGTGAGATCGAATCGGTCGAGATTCATTACTTTGTCCCAAACGCCTATAAAATCGTTCAGGAACTTGTCCGAGGAATCGTCACATCCATAAACTTCTGCCACTGCCCGAAGCTGCGAGTTCGCACCGAATATGAGATCAACACGGGTAGCGGTCCACTTGAGTTCTCCGGTCGAACGGTCCCGTCCCTCGAACAAGTCTTCGTCGTCAGATGCAGGTTTCCATTCCGTGTTTATATCGAGCAAGTTGACGAAGAAATCGTTGGTAAGCGTCTCCGGCCTACCAGTAAATACACCGTAGTTGGTTTGCCCGAAATTGGTATTCAGGACACGCATGCCGCCAATCAAAACTGTCATCTCGGGAGCAGTCAGAGTCAGAAGCTGTGCACGATCAAGCAGTATTTCCTCGGCCGAAACGGCATATTTGGCTTTCTGATAGTTTCGGAACCCGTCGGCGACCGGTTCAAGAACTTCGAAAGCTTTAACATCCGTTTGTTCTTGCGATGCATCGGTGCGTCCCGGCGTAAAAGGAACGGTCACATCATGGCCGGCAGAGTTCGCCGCATGCTCGACTCCGGCGCAGCCACCGAGAACTATGACATCGGCAAGGGAAATCCTTTTATCCCCGGATTGTGATCGGTTAAAGTTTTCCTGGATTTCCTCAAGCGTCCCCAACACAGCTTTGAGCTGCTCGGGCTGATTAACTTCCCAATTTTTCTGTGGTGCGAGGCGTATGCGCGCACCGTTTGCCCCGCCGCGTTTGTCAGAGCCGCGGAACGTAGACGCCGAAGCCCAGGCCGTCGAAACAAGTTGGGATACGGACAGTCCGGAATCCAGAATTATTTTTTTGAGATCTGCTATATCCTGTTCATTAACGAGTTCATGATCCACCTCGGGTACCGGATCCTGCCATATAAGTTCTTCCTTCGGAACTTCCGGGCCCAGATAGCGCGAGCGTGGTCCCATATCACGATGTGTAAGCTTAAACCAAGCCCTGGAGAAGGCATCAGCGAACTCTTCCGGATGCTCCAGATAGCGCCGTGCAATGGGTTCATAGTCCGGATCATAGCGAAGGGACAGATCAGCAGTTGTCATCATCGGACGAAATTTTTTTGAGGAACCATGTGCGGCATCCACCATATCTTCTTCGTCTACATCTTTCGCCAGCCACTGATACGCTCCGGCCGGGCTTTTGACCAGTTCCCATTCATATTTGAACAGCACTTTCAGATAGCCCGAGTCGAATTTGGTTGGGTTAGGTTTCCAGGCGCCTTCTATCCCGCTGCTGATCGTATCACCGCCTTTTCCGCTGCGAAAACTGCTCTTCCACCCCAGTCCCTGCTGTTCGACAGGAGCGGCCTCGGGTTCCGGCCCCACATGTGATGCCGGTCCCGCGCCATGGCATTTGCCGAAGGTATGGCCACCGGCGACCAGGGCAACAGTCTCTTCATCATTCATCGCCATGCGTGCGAAAGTTTCCCGCACATCCCGACCGGAAGCAACCGGATCAGGCTCACCGTTGGGCCCTTCCGGATTCACATAAATCAGCCCCATCTGAACTGCAGCGAGGGGGTTCTCCAGGTCCCTGTCGCCGGAGTAGCGTTCATCGCCCAGCCATTCATCCTCCGAACCCCAATAGATATCCTCTTCCGGCTCCCAGACATCCTCTCTTCCACCGGCAAACCCGAAGGTCTCCAGCCCCATCGACTCAAGGGCGCAGTTACCGGCAAGGATCATCAGGTCGGCCCAGGATATCTTGCGACCGTATTTCCGTTTGATCGGCCAAAGAAGTCTTCGGGCTTTGTCAAGATTAATATTGTCGGGCCAACTGTTGAGCGGCGCCAGACGTTGGGAACCCGATCCTGCACCGCCGCGGCCGTCGCCCATGCGATAGGTGCCGGCGCTATGCCACGCCATGCGAATAAACAAAGGCCCGTAGTGGCCGTAATCGGCCGGCCACCACTCTTTAGAATCGATCATCAGCGCATAAAGGTCCTCTTTAACGGCCTGGAGGTCGAGTTTATTGAACTCTTCAGCGTAATTGAAGGACTCATCCATTGGATTGCTCAGACTTGAATGCTGGTGAAGAATCCTGAGATTCAACTGTTTTGGCCACCAGTCCTTGTTCGACGTACCTTCGCCTGCAACGGATTTGCCTGTCATTCCGGTAACCGGACATTTTCTTTCTTCGCTCATTTCCTGCCCCTTTTAGTAAAAGTTTGATGTAAGTCCTCTGTCAATCACATTTCCCTTGGCAACG
>PUNP01000674.1 GCA_003551785.1 Candidatus Brocadiaceae bacterium
ACTATCGCTGCGGGCCGCTCTATCTTCCGGGACTTAAGGGACTCGCAGGCTCCTGCCGATCCGGAAAGGACCGGGAGGGTCCTGATGTGATTGAGGGGACCGCCGCGATCCGTTACGATCAGCTGGGGGATACAGCCGATAGTGCCGGTCCCGCCCTCGGGCCGGGCTGACAGTTACGGTTCTTTATGGTGTACGGCGACGGGCGGTGAGTGCGGCTGAGCTGTCGGAATGGGGCGAAATAACGGTACAAAAAAACGGCTATGTCCGCTGGAATTCCATACTGCATTCTTTTAGCATTGACTGTGTCAAAGCGGGATACCTCGTCAAAAATAAAGGGATCTGGTACCTGATACCTGAAGGGGAAGCTGCCCTGGCCAAAGCCCCGGATAAACTCCTGGACTGTGCCACCAGCGCATACCGGGAATGGAAAGCCTGCCAGGCGGACAAAAAGCAGGATATACCTGATGCGGAGCCCCCTGAAGCAACCATGACCCTGGCAGAGGTCGAACAGGCGGCCATGTCCGGTCTTGAGAGCTATATCAGGATTAGCGGATTGCAACATTGAATTCCGAACACAAATTTTCTATTTTCGGGCCTATATCCTCAAAACATTCTTTCATTTTATCTTGTTGTCCCATTGCATCGCTTGCATCAGCTCCGCAGTTAAGCTGGTGACGAATATCCCGCCAAAGTTTGCTTACCTTCTTTTGTTTGTGTTTCGTTAAAGAGACATAGCACAACCAGAATGATCGATCCAGTTCATCTCGTAACGTGGCATTATCTGAGAAAATATCTATAGCAGACTTCCTAAAAAACAGAGTCTGCCCAGGTTGTCCATGCGATTGGTCGTTCACCTTGGCATAAAAGCGATACTTTTCAGCCAAAAGGGCGAGAAGTCCCGCGAATTTTAACCTGCTTTCAAAATACTTAGCATACCGTTGGGAACGTAACGTAAACAAGTGCCCCAGAATGCCTCCTAAAATTGTCATAGTTACTGCTAAAATTAAATTTTCCATAAAGATTTTTTTTGTATATAGGCATAGGTTTGGATCTGCTTATTAAAAATCAGGATATCGGTTTGACTTATACTCTCTGAACCCGTCGATCAGCTCCTTGAACGACCTCGGTGAATACTTTTCAAATCCTTCATAATCAACAAAAACAAAGTCGTACTCTTTCTCTGACTGAATTTTGTTTACATCTTCGCACCATTGTTTCAATCGTTCCATCTTCTTCGGCACATCCAGATCTTCCTGACCCTTGGTCTCGACTATAACTATCAGGCCGTCATTGAGCTTCACGAGGAAATCGGGGTAATAGTCGGATATATCACCGTCTGCTTTAACATAATCCAGTTTGAAATGCACCTGCATATAGTTTTTAGCATAGGACACGACATCCGGGCATTCCTCCAGAAAATTAGCGAATTGCAGTTCGAGATGGCTGTCTCCGACGATCCGGTTGAAAACACTTTTCTTCGGAACCGTATAGCTCTGGTCATTGACCGTAAAGGGCCTTGTCTGACGCAGCTTAATGGAGTCTCTTATCTCGGCATCACCTTTTTCCCGCACGGTAAGTTCGTTAATCCCCTTCTTGAATACTTCAACCAGGGTTTTGGAAGCGACCAGCTCCGATAAATTCCGCAAAGTGTTAGGCGCCTCCAGGTCCACCGTCCGGCCGAATAAATAATTCTGGATAAAGTCTTTGACCTTTCCGTAGAGAATGTCATAACCGCCGACTAAGCGCAGGTCCTTCATGACGGTGCGGGTGAAATAGCCTATCACGTTTCTGTAATCGGCGAATCCGGCCCTGTCCAGTACCGTCTTATGGGCCACTTCCCCGCTGGTAATATCCTGAAATACAATTTCCCGCAGCTCATCCTCGCTGAACTCCAGATAGGTCACCGGCTGAAAGTTCAAAGTGCTTACATCAAGTTCGGAGAGGTTTTTATATTCCCGGTAAACTTTCGGAGCTAATAACGGTATTTCTATATCCAGCTTGTCAATATCTTTTTTCTCATCCTTATCATCGACCTCAATGACTATGGGTGATTTAGGCTTAGTCCCTTCACCCATCGCCTTGCGCTCCAGGTCCACACCTTCGTTCCTGATCGACTCGACAAAGTCCATAAAAGCGTCCGTACCGACTACGCTGAGGTATTCTTCCGTTGCACCGGGATACATCTTGCGAAGACCTCTGCCGAGCGTCTGCTCTGGAAGGATATTGCTTGCGGCCGCATAGGCCCGCAGTCCAACTATAGTGGTGACATTGCGGACATCCCAGCCCTCCTTGAGCATCATCACCGAGACAATGGCCTTGTAGGGGCTATGTTCACTATCCATTTCGTTGGCCTGTTTCCGTAAATTCTCCAGTTCCTCTTTACCTTTACCCGTCTCAGCCTCGGAGATCTCCCCGTTTTTCTTGGTGTGGATTACCAGCACGGAATTTTCAAATTCCGGATAGGTCCCCTCTAAAAATTCAGCCACCTCGTCACAATTCCTGGTGTCGTCAGTCATTATAAACAGGATCGCCTTCTTCCCGAGTTTCGCGTGTACTTCATCGGCCTTACGCCATTCCAATACTCCCAGGTGGATATATTCAGCATATTTCTCCGTAAATTTTGAACTCTGGCGGGGGTGCAGCTTTTCCCTGCTCGCCGCATCCGGCACCACCGGATGTTTTACAACATTCTGCGAAATAGCCTCCACCAGCGGATAATCGGCTATGGTCTGAGCGAAAATAGCTCCGTTGTTATGTTTAGGTGTGGCGGTAGTATCCACCTGCATGGATAGGAATCCGCCTTTCTGCAGGAGGCGGTTGTGAATGTCCTCGATAGATTTGAACCAGGCCATCTTGGGGTCGTGAATATGGTGTGCTTCATCGTTCAGGATCATCAGCTCGTCAATATCTCTCACTATCATCCCCAGGTCCACATTGGAATCCGTTGTAGCGCCGGTCGGACGCCGGCCCAGAAAATAATCCATTGTATTCTCATCGTCCGGCGAAGGCGGAATATCCTCTCCGGAGTACACCCGATGGATATTGGTCAGGAAAATATTGCCCGTTTTCCTGACCAGCCTCACATCGTCCTGCTTA
>PUNP01000809.1 GCA_003551785.1 Candidatus Brocadiaceae bacterium
ACCGAAGCTGTCATGCAGGACTTTCGTTATCGGCGCGAGGCAGTTGGTCGTGCAGGAGGCGTTGGAGATGCACTTATCGTCAGCGCTGAGGTCGCCATCATTGACGCCGAGCACAACAGTGGCATCGACTTCATCCTTGGAGGGGACGGTCAGTATGACCTTTTCGGCGCCGGCTTTGATGTGATCACCGTAGCCGCCTTTGTCCGAACTGCGGGTGCGGAATATACCGGTTGACTCGACGGCAAAATACACGTCCTTATCGCCCCAGGGCAGCTGGCTCGGGTCTTTGACGCTGAGCACGGGGATAGATTTTCCATCGACAATCAGATTGTCACCATCAGCTTTTACGTCGGCATCCAGACGGCCGTGCACGGTGTCGTATTTGAGCAGATAAGCGAGATTCTCGGCGTCAGCCAGGTCATTGATAGCAACGACTTCAAAATTATCACGCTCGAGCAGCGTACGAAAAACGAGCCTTCCAATACGTCCAAATCCGTTAATTCCTACTTTAATAGCCATAACTTCTCCTGTTGATTAGAGTAACAGTTACGTAAAAGTGACATTGATATTTTTATTTCCGTTTCCCAAATTACGGCAACGCCACAACACGATTCAATGCGATAGAATATAACGGTTAAGAGAATATTTGTCAAATAAACGGATAAAGAGAGGAATTTGCGCTGCAAGGTTTTTTGGGTATTGACAATCCCGGGATTCCCTTAAATTTTTCCGCCTGCAACATTTTCGGAGGGCGCAAATTCCATAATTTTCCTCCGGAAAGGATATAAACGGGTAAAAAAAGCTAAATGGGTCCTGAAAAGACACACCCTCCCTGTTAAAGGGCTTACCAGTCCTGAATTTCTTTTCTTTCGGAGTCCGGCCTAAAAAGTTCACCCATGCGCCACAGGCGCATCTCATCGCAGCCCGGGCTACGGTGAAACCGGCCCTTCAGGCCGGGTTGATGACCGATGCTGGACCAGAATATGCTTTTTAGACCGGACTCAAGCTTTTTCACTGTCGTTTATATACGTGCATCTGTAGCGTTTTCAGGGAGCCGTTACATTTCCCAGCCATTTTCACGATCAATGGGGAATCCCGTCAAAAGTTTTTGCCAAGCTTTTTTCAAAAAGCGGAGCCGTTATAATGTAAAAGGCCGTCCATGTGCGGCCGATATGAAGACGGTAAATCATCTTTCCCTCGACCGGCAGTCTTTCTTTATCTCCTATACCCTTACCGGGATGCGGGTGTTCAAGCTTTGCGAGGTTTTTACGGATTATTCGCCGACTTTTCTCGTCCAGCGTTTGAACGAATTCCTTCACTTCCGGCAGTATCGTCACCTTATATGTCATCGATAGAATCCACCTCTTCCGGGGCCATTATCCGAGCTTTTTTGGCCTTATTGGCCAGACGCTGCCGGTTATAAGCATGAATCATGCATTCAAGAAGGTCATTATAGGTTTCTCCAGCCTCCTTGATCCGCCCTAACTCTTTCCAGGTCTTTTCCGATACCGGTATACGTTTCGTTGTGCTCATAAAAAAATCCTCCTGTAGGTAATGGAATTATTCTGTCTTACTGTACATTATACCAATATGTGCAATATTTGCAACCACCGTGACAAATCATTTTTCAACCCCACATTTCTTTTTTTCCGATGACGGCTTGCCCGTGTCAGGTAAAATCGATTTTCCGGGCCTCATTCGCGGTGCGGAGCACTTCTCTACCGTATTCAAACATTATTAAATCATACAGTTCCTTGAGTTTGTCGGGGAGATAAACATGCCCGATACGATTTCTGACAGTCCGCATTTCCATCCACAATTCCACTTCAGAAATAAGATCGAGTTTAACGATGCGATTGAGCGTATCGCGAACTGTGTCGCTTTCTTCTCCATACATATACCGCTCATATGCACGGAAAAATTTAAGCGTCACCTCGACCGCACGAACGAAACGATCGCACAACGCATCATAAGGTTCCAGTTCATCCGGGGTAAAAGTTCGGGAAGGATCGAATTCAGGCAGTTTATCTAACGAAGCCTGCAATAACCTTGCGGCGGCGGCAACCTTACTCTGCTGCTTTTGGGCAATGACTTTCATATCTTTTTTCATGTCAGCTTTTCCTTAGCAATGGAATTCAGAAAGGCATTCTGTTCGGCATCCCTGTTTTCTTTCGGCATCAGGACAACATCGATTTTTTCATCACAGATCATCCTGAACTTAGCGGCTATTCGGCATGAAAGTTTTAATGAGGGGGCGTCTGTAAAAATTAACAGATCGATATCACCGCCTTTCGCCGTATCGTCCAGCCTCGAACCGAAGAGATAGACCTGTCCCTCGACATCCTTAACAGCATATTTTATAGCTTTGTATTCAAGGGGCGTTATCCGCATCTTCTACCATTCCTTTTTATGCTCAATCCTCTTCGCACCCGGATTGATCATCAAAGGGCTCAAGCAGGATGCGGGCGCGTTCAGCATCCCGTTCGGGCACTTGCAGCTTGACGCCTCCGATCGCGAATCCGATAAAGTTCAGTCCCATCGATTCTTCATCGCCCAGGAACGCGGGTATTCCTTCCGCTTCGAGTCGGCTGCGCACCAGTCCGGCTTCAGCTACGGTGTCATAAGTCGCTATGGTTATCAGTTTATCTGACATCTTATCCAAACCTCCAATAGGACATGTCAATTTTGGGATCGGTTGGGGGCTTAAAAGCCACACAAAAGGCGGCCATTCAACTTTGCTGCTAGAATGGCAATGGGAACCTTTCTGGGCCTGCAAGTCTCCTTCAATTATTATTGGCGCTCTATCGACTGTAGGGGCGAATGGCTGTTCGCCCCGGGACGATCACATGCAAATTTCGCTGTCTCCGCTATAGTGCCGGCGCAGTCGCTCCGCCGCGTCCTCATCCAGTATCCCCGCACGACGCAGTTCAGGGAGTTCATCCAATAGCCATTCCTTATGTTTCATCAGGTATGTCCTCCCGGTGTTAGGTTGCGCATAGTTAATTGCACAAACCATAAAATTGAACGAAAATAGGACGTATAGGTCCTATAGGACTTATCCCATGCGCCATTCAGCGCTTGTTAAGAGTTATCC
>PUNP01000927.1 GCA_003551785.1 Candidatus Brocadiaceae bacterium
CGTAAAGCCTGTCAAGTAATGATCCGATTTGATTTTTCAGCAAGGGGATATCCGTTTTTACCGGAAGACGCACGTTATCTTCGGAGATAACTGAAACCGTTGCTGTAACCTGTCTTTTGGGCGCAAAAATCTCTTCTTTACCATATATAATGCCGCGAGGGCATTTATTGCCTCGTATTTGCATATCCGCTTCATCGTCATTGATCCATTCTATTTCTAAATGGCAACCTATCGGGCAACTGATACAGATCAATTCCTCTTTCATTGTATCACCTACTCTATACTAATCTCTAATATGTTCTTTTTTTGTGGCAAAAGATCGCCCAATTCGATCGCATTCAGGGTTATGCTGACCATTTCGGACGGTTGTACATGGTTTATCCGCTTTTTTTTAAAAATCCGGCCATCAATGCGGCAAACTATTTCTGCCTGGTTCTTAACAATAAGACTGCGCAAGTATAACTTGTTTTCGCCCTCTTGCATGTAAAAGTTCGGCACAACATAGCGCACATTGGCCCCACTGGTAACCCCATACTGTTTTTCCGGCACCTTTTTTCCAAGGTATTTTGCTACATTAGTTCCGCAGCGCCCAGCTTCTTCGGCTACCCAATCAACCAGGTCATGTACATGAAGAGCGTTTCCGCATGCAAAAACACCTTTGACATTTGTCATTAAGTTAGCGTCAACTACGGGGCCTTCTGTTACAGGATTTAACTCAGCGCTCATATTTTTGACGATCTGATTGTCCGGTACAAGTCCAACCGCCAGGAGCAGGGTGTCACAGGAGATGTAAAAGGCCTTTTCTTCTCTGAGGATGCCGTTCTCCCTTGGCGCAACATCCACACCTTTAATGCGTTCTTTCCCGTGGATTTTGATTACTTCGTGCGAAAGATACAGCGGAATGTCAAAATCATGTATGCATTGAACTATGTTGCGTGTAAGACCCGCCGGGTAGCGATTGATTTCGATAACCGCTGCTACCCGGCTTCCGACCCAGACCATTCGCCTCGCCATAATAAGCCCGATGTCACCACTGCCAACAATCACAACCTCTTTTCCCGGAATGTAACCTTCTATATTCACAAGATATTGAGCTAATCCGGCGGTATAAACGCCGCTGGGACGACTTCCCGGGATAGCAATATTGCCACGATTCCTTTCCCTGCATCCCGTTGCTAAAACCGCTGCCGCAGCTTTGAAAACAATCATACCATAACGGTCTGAATAGCCGTAAAAAGATTTGACTGATCCATCTAATTCCACATTAAGTATTGTTGTGTCCAGAAAAACGTCAATGCCATTGATATCATGCACTTTTCCGGTGAAGTATTCGGCGAATTCGGGGCCGCTAATATCTTTTTTTAAGTAGTGTATCCCAAAACCATTATGTATGCATTGGTGTAAGACTCCTCCAAGGCGATTATCCCGTTCTACAAGAGCAATACGAAGTCCTTTCTTGCCCGCAGCCTCCGCTGCTGCCAGACCGGCGGCACCGCCACCTATGACAACGCAATCATATTCCCTGACCTGCATCATCGCTATCCTTTTTTTTCTATGGGCAGTTCGCCAATTTTATAGGGGGCTACCTTACTTGATCCGCCACGCTTGGTAATGTCCTCCATTGCGATACCGGTCTCACATTTAATAATTTTCATTAACCTGCCTGTACAAAATCCGCCCTGACAGCGTCCCATACCTGCACGAGTAAAAAACTTAACCCCGTCAAGAGTGGTATGGCCTCTGCGAACGGCTTCAACAACTTCGCCTTCAGAAACGTTTTCACAACGACAGACTATATTTCCATATGCAGGATTCCTTTTTATTCTTTTATCTGCCTGATGTGGATTGAGATCGCGAATTCTTTCCACCTTATCCAAAAAGGGCTCATATTCAGACTTTTCCACGAGTACGCAGCCCGATTTTTTCAGCAGCCCTTTTACGTATTCTGCGATAGCCGGAGCGGCAGTTAAGCCCGGAGACTGAATTCCGGCTACTTGAATAAAGTTTGGGGTCTTGCCGGATATCTTTATAAGAAAATCTTCTGATTCAAGGGCCGGTCTTATCCCGGCAAAACTGGTTATGACATCCCTGGAACTTATCGTATCTATCATCCTCCTTGCGGAGTTGAATATCTTATCCATATTTTCAGATGAAGTGCCAAGATCCGTCTTATCCCTCACGGGTTCGGCAGTCGGCCCGATCAAAACGGTTCCTTCAACCGTCGGTATGACCAGCATTCCTTTGGACACTTTTCCCGGCGCCGGGAAAAGTACCTTGCGAGGACAGGCTTCCGTGCGCCTGTCTAAGATATGGTATTCGCCTTTGCGCGGTCTGATTTTAAACTCTTCTGCACCAAAGAGTCTCGAAACTTCATCTGCATAAAGTCCGGCTGCGTTAATTACATACTTTGACGCGATCGAACCCACGCCTTCATCTTCAAGCACATAAAACCCGTTTTCGCGTTTGCGACTCAGTACCTGGAAGTTGGTAAACAGGTCAACGCCGTTTTTCTCAGCCGATTCCACCAGCGAATAAACAAAACGATAGGGTTCTATTATGCCGCCGCCGGGAGCATGTAGACCACCAACAATATCGCTGTTGACTTTAGGCTCTAAACTCAGAACCTTTTCGCGCGAACATAATTCGATACCGACGGCTCCATTCTCTAAACCCTGCTCGTAAAGATAATCCAAAACTTTCATCTCTTCCGCCGTAAATGCAACAACAAGGATACCACATCTTGAAAAAGAAAAATCCAGCTCATGGGCCAGCCTGTCAAACATCAGGTTCCCCTGGACTTCAAGCCGTGTTTTTAAATAATTACCAGCATTATGAAACCCGCCGTGAATTATCCCGGAATTTGCCTTGGATGTCCCAAAAGATACATCGGCTTCTTTCTCCAAAAGAGCAACCGAAAGCCGGTAAGCAGACAGGCACCGAGCAATTGCCGCGCCTGTTACGCCGGCTCCGATAATAGCAATATCATATTTGTTATTCTTTTTTCCCATCCGGATTAATCCCCTTCCCAAATCCGGATAGTTACTATGGCATGCACCATAACCTGAAGCTCCCCCTCGGCGGTTTTAATAACCA